>DYCJ01000305.1 GCA_019418195.1 Clostridiales bacterium
GTATATGTATTTCCTGAATATCCCATGGAATACGTATCCATTACAAGAGAATACAGAAAACTGTTTGTCGGTTTCTCGTCATGTGTCTCAAAGATTTCCTCACAGATACCGCTTTCTTTAGCCGCACGGGCAAGCATTTCCTTGTCATACAGCTTAATGTCAAAAGCCTCGGCAACTTTGTAGCCGATCTCTCTTCCGGCACTTCCGAATTCGCGTCCTATTGTAATGATCGTATTTGTTTTCATTTGAGCCACTCTCCTTTACGTCATATAGTTGTGATTTTGCATAAAAAATCTTCTGCAAAGCACATTTTATATGACTATTATAACTATAGTCCGGCCTTATTACAATGAAAATTTATAATTTTCTTCGAAGTCTCTGCAAAAGATCCGAAAAATAATCCGGCAGCGGAGCGTCAAATTCCATATACTCGCCAGTTGTCGGGTGCATGATTCCGAGTATTTTTGCATGAAGAGTTTGTCCCTGCAGTTTATACGGACATTTTGCCGGCCCATATACAGCATCACCCAGGATCGGATGGCCAATACTTGCCATATGGACACGGATCTGATGAGTACGCCCCGTCTCAAGTTCGCACTCTATATATGTGTAATCTCCGAAGCGTTCCAGGACTTTATAATGTGTGACTGCATGCCGCCCGTTTGGGGATTTTGTACTCATCTTTTTCCGGTCCACGGGATGTCTTCCAATCGGGGCGTTCACAGTACCTGTATCTTCTTTTATATTCCCGTTCACAATCGCATGATAACGCCGTGTTATAGAATGCTCTTTTAATTCTTCTGCAAGTATCTGATGTGCACGGTCATTTTTGCATATCAGAAGAGATCCGGTCGTATCCATGTCGATCCTGTGTACGATTCCCGGCCGAAGAACCCCGTTGATACCCGAAAGACGTTCGCCACAGTGGTACATTACCGCATTCACAAGTGTATGACTGTAATGGCCGGGAGCAGGATGGACAACCATGCCTTTGGGCTTGTTCACGACAAGGATATCGTCGTCCTCATAGAGAATGTCAAGGGGAATATTCTCTGGAAGTATATCCGGGCTCTCCGGCTCCGGAATACGGACCTGTATCTCGTCGCCCTCAGATACCTTATAATTGGCCTTAACAGGCTTACCGTTTACACTGATATCCCCGTCTTTCAGAAGCTTCTGTAAATAAGAACGGGAAAGGGTCTCAAGATCTTTACTCAAGAATCTGTCGATCCTTTCCCCTGAATTTTGGGCTGTAAGATTAATAACATCCATCCTGTCAGATCACCCTTTCTTTCTGCTGAGGAACTTAAAATCATTGTCATCTCTGTAATAAAAAAGGATAAGCAGAGCAAAGACTATGCAGGATATAACAACATAACAGTCTGCGACATTGAAAATCGGAAAATCTATCAGGCTGAAATAGAAAAAATCTATCACATAATTTAACCTGATACGATCGATCATATTTCCGAGCGCTCCCGCGCATAAAAGAACAGCGCATATCCGTAACGGAAGATATCTGAATGTATCAGGCATCCTGATATAAAGGTAAAAAATGACGATGCATATTGCAGCAGCGCCTGCAACAAATACAAACTGCATATTCTGCATCATCCCGAAAGCTGCGCCGCGATTCTCGAGATACTGCAGTTCGAACACTCCGTCTATGACCACCCTGGCAGGATTCCCTTTCAGATACAATACTGCAAGATGTTTGGTGATCTGGTCTATAAAAACTGCCGCGGCAATACCGAGCAGTGCGATTAAATATCGTTTGATTCCTGTATTTCGCTGATCCATTATAATGTCCATCCTCACTATGTTGTTTTAAATATATTCTTCTTTATCTCAAATATATTTTCCGATCACAACGCTGATCCTGTTTTTGCGCGTCCTCCCGCCTGCATATTCATACCGGAATTTTCCCATGCCGCGCACGGATATGATATCTCCCTCCTGAGGCTGGTATCCGTTACTTGTTATAAGCCGCCCGTTTACATACACCTTCGCGCCGCTGATCAGACCGGTAAGTCTGTTCCTGGATTGGGAAAATGCCAGTGACAAAAGACTGTCAAGGCGGACAGAAGCGACAGTTCCTTGAATTTCTTCAATCTTCGGCGTATAACTCACTTCCGTAAGCGGCACCTTGGTTACCCTGACGGAAGTATGCCTGATCCTTGACAGTTCATTACATATAAATTCTGCAATATCATTATGAACAAACAGCAGGGCGCCTTTCTCTCCCGGCAGGATATCGCCTGTCCTTGAACGCTCAATTCCAAGATTCAGGACAGCACCGAGATAATCCCGATGTGTAAGTGTCTCTGCAAACTTGAGGTTTACGGCTGTAATCTCAAGAGCACAGAACGGATAACTGATCTCAGAACATGTAAGCTCTTTTTTCCCGTAACGCAAATAAAGAGCATCAGGAATAAATGCCGCCATCTGACGCTCTGCCATCTCATAGC
>DYCJ01000306.1 GCA_019418195.1 Clostridiales bacterium
GTTATAATGAGTATATCTTTTGATGCTAAAGGGATGTGCTCATATGCCTAAAACAGTCGGTATCGGACTTTAGGATTTTAGAAAGATCCGGCATTAGCGTAGATATAAGCCAGAAGTGCACTAATGATTCTCAATTCGTTGTTTTTTGATAACGACAGCGGATAAAATTTAAGAGTTAGCCTTGACATATCCCACTGAAAGAATTATTCTACTCATAAGATACTAACTTACGAGTAGAATAATCTGGAGGCGGGATATGTTTTATTGTCGGGAAAACGAACTATCCAAATTGAATAAACGATATAAGGGCGGGCAATTTGAATGTGTGGTCATATATGGAAGGCGGAGAGTGGGAAAGACTGCGCTGATCAATGAGTTTTGCAAAGATAAGAAAAATATTTATTTTTCTGCACTGGATACAACTGCTTCAGAAAACCTGAAGACATTATCCAGAGCAATATACGAGAGCAGAAATCCTGATATGACTATAACTTCCGCCCCGGAGTTTCGATCATATGATGATGCTTTTGCGGAAATCGGACGTATGGCGAAAGGTGAAAGGTTGATATTTGTTATTGATGAGTATCCATATCTTGCCAAGTCAGATCCGTCTGTTTCTTCAAGACTGCAGCATCTGATCGATCACCAGTGGTCGGGTGGAAGACTTTTCCTCATTTTATGCGGCTCATCCATGAGCTTTATGGAATATCAGGTTCTGGGATATGAGAGCCCTCTGTATGGCAGGAGAACGGCCCAGTTTAAAATTGAGCCGCTGACATATAGAGAAACTGCGATATTTCATCCGGATCTCAGTCTGGAGGACAACGCTCTGATCTACGGAATTACAGGCGGGGTGCCGCACTATATCAACAAACTCGGAGTACAGGATGATCTGGATGAGGCGCTTCTGGAAAACCTGTTCGATCCTTCAGGTTACCTGTTCGAGGAGCCCGAAAATCTCCTGAAACAGGAATTAAGAGAGCCGGGGGTGTATAATTCGATCATAACGGCTATCGCAGAGGGAGCTTCAAAGCTCAACGAGATCGCTGCAAAAACCCAGATTTCAACAGGACCTTGCAGTAAATATCTGAAGGTGCTGACAGAACTTGGAATCATCCGGAAAGATACACCGGTCACTGAAAAACCGGGAAAAAGAACCATTTACACAATAAAGGATAATTTCTTCAGGTTCTGGTACCGGTTTGTGCCACAGAATATTACAATGATCGGCAGCGGTCGTTTTAAGCAGATATATGAAACTGCTGTAAAAAGTCGATTTTCAGATTATATGGGACTCACCTTTGAGTCAATGTGCCGACAGTATCTGATACACTATGCGGAGAATCTGCCGCTGGCTCTTACAGATATCGGACAGTGGTGGGGAACTGATGTAAAAACCCACAGACAGGTCCAGATAGATATTGTAGGATCGATGGTGGAAAAAGATGAATACCTCATTGGTTCGTGTAAATATAAAAAAGAGCCGGTTGGTGTGGATGAATTGAATTTGTTGAAGGAGTATGCAGAAGTTTTTGGCAAGGGCAGAAAGTATCATTTTTATATTTTTTCGAAAGGCGGATTTACATCCGGACTAAAAGAACTGGAAAAGAATGGTGAAGTGACTCTGCTTACGCTGGAAGATATATATAATGCCTGATAAGATATGCAATATAAGAGAAAAAGACGGATTCCGGAGTTCCCGGTTTCCGTCTTTTTTCTCTTAACGTTCTATTTCTGATTCTCTTTCGCCAGCTCCTGCATCTTCATCGCACGGACCTTCAGCGGCAGACCGAACAGTGTGATGAATCCGTCTGCATCGTGGTGATCATACATATCGCCTGTTGTGAAGCTTGCCAGTGACTCACTGTACAGGGAGTACGGGGAAGTCTCGCCGGCTTTGATGATGTTGCCTTTGTACAGTTTGAACTTCACTTCGCCTGTCACATACTGCTGTGTTACATCTACAAATGCGCGGATCGCTTCGCAGAGCGGTGTGAACCATTTTCCTTCATATACGACCTGAGCAAGTTTATTGCCCATTTCTTTCTTCACTTCATATGTAGCGCGGTCGAGGATCAGCTCTTCCAGCTGCTGATGAGCGGCCATCAGGATCGTTCCGCCCGGTGTCTCGTATACGCCGCGGGATTTCATACCTACTACACGGTTCTCCACGATGTCGATGATACCGATGCCGTGCTTTCCGCCCAGAGTATTGAGCTCTTTGATGATGTCGGCTACTTTCATCTCTTTGCCGTTGATCGTCTTCGGAACGCCCGCCTCAAATGTCATGGTCACATATTCCGGTTCATCCGGTGCGTTTTCTGGAGATACGCTTAAGACGAGCAGATCATCATAATTCGGCTCTACAGACGGATCTTCCAACTCAAGACCCTCATGGCTGATATGCCACAGGTTGCGGTCACGGCTGTAGCTGTGTTTTGTGT
>DYCJ01000307.1 GCA_019418195.1 Clostridiales bacterium
ATGCGACCGCGCCACAGCGACAGCTTATAAAGCTGTCATGAAGCCGAAAGAAGGAACGATCCTTACTGTCGCAAAGGGAATTTCACAGAAAGCGGCTGAACTTGCCGAGACAACAGATGATCTGGAAGCATTTCTTCCGGAGGTGATCAGTCATGCCGAGCAGGTACTGGAGGAAACTCCGGAGCTTCTTCCGGTATTAAAAGAGGCCGGTGTTGTAGATTCAGGCGGACAGGGTCTCCTTGAAGTCATCCGCGGCGCATATGATGCATTTTTAGGAAAAGAGATCGATTATGCAGCGATCGAGGCAAGTTCCGGGACTAAAATGGTAAAACCGGGACAGCAGGCCGAAGCTGATATCAAATTCGGCTATTGTACAGAATTTATCATTATGACGGACAAGCCGTTTACGGATAAAAACGAGACAGAGTTCAAGGCTTATCTGGAATCTATCGGCGATTCCATCGTATGCGTGGCTGACGATGATATTGTCAAGATCCATGTCCATACCAATGATCCCGGACTCGCAATCCAGAAAGCACTGACATACGGACAGCTCTCACGCATGAAGATCGATAATATGCGCGAGGAGCATCAGGAAAAGCTGATCCGCGACGCAGAGAAAGTTGCAGCACAACAGGCACGGGCAGAAGAAGCGAAAAAGAAAAAAGAGCCCAGAAAAGCGGTAGGATTTATTGCTGTTTCTATAGGAGAAGGAATGAACGAAATATTCCGTGAACTGGGAGTGGATTATATCATCGAAGGCGGACAGACAATGAATCCGAGCACAGACGATATGCTCACGGCCATTGATGAAGTAAATGCGGACCATATCTTCATCCTGCCAAACAACAAAAATATCATTCTTGCTGCAAATCAGGCACGGTCTCTTACAAAAGACAAAGATATTATCGTAATCCCGACAAAGACCGTTCCTCAGGGAATCACAGCAGTGATCAGCTTTATGCCTGAGGCGGATGTGGATGCAAATATTGAAGCCATGGAAGAAGCTGTCAAGAATGTTAAGACAGGCCAGGTAACATATGCCGTACGCGATACGAAGATTGATGATAAAGTGATCCATGAGGGTGATATCATGGGAATCGGTGATCAGGGTATCCTCTCAGTCGGTCAGTCTGTTGAAGAGACTGTCAAGGACATGCTCACCCAGCTTGTTGATGAAGATTCTGAACTGATCAGCCTCTATTACGGACAGGATGTCCATGAAGAAGATGCTGAGAAATTTGCACAGACTGTCGAGGAACTTTATCCTGATGTTGATATTGACATTCATATGGGTGGTCAGCCGATTTACTACTATGTGCTTTCAGTAGAGTAGAACAAGTTAATATTATTGTAAGAACCGGGGCGTTCTTCCGACAGGGAGAGCGCCCTGTTTATTAAGTAAAGTATTATGGAGCATTGTTATGAAGAGCAGATCCAGCATCGGATCCCTGAAAGGGATTGGCGAAAAAACAGAAAGCCTGTTCCACCGGCTTGGAATTTACAATATAGAAGATCTGATCCGTTACTATCCGAGAGGATTTGAGATCTATGAGGACCCGGTCCCTGTCAGCGAGGTGGAAGAAGGGAAGATCAATACGATCGCCGGCAGTGTATTCGGGCGCATTTCCGTCTCAGGAAACCGTTCCCTCCAGGTTACTGCGTTGAATTTAAAAGATCTGACCGGCACGATCAAAGTGCTCTGGTTCCGTATGCCCTTCCTAAGAAATTCGCTGGGGAAAGGCGGCATGCTCATTCTCCGGGGACGGGTAGTGAGACGGCGAGAGGGACTTGTAATGGAACATCCCGAAATCTACTATCCGGCATCTAAATATGAAGAAAAACTCTATTCCATGCAGCCTGTCTATTCATTGACCGCCGGTCTGACAAACAACATGGTCATCAAAGCAATCCACCAGGCTCTGGAAGCCGTTGAAGAGTCCCAGGATATTCTGCCTCGCAGCCTGTCGGAAACCCATAGATTCCTTCCATACTGCGAGGCAGTCCGGAAGATGCATTTTCCGGAAAATAAGGAAGAGTTCATTCAGGCAAGAGAGCGTTTTGTTTATGAAGAATTTCTCGTTTTTATCCTGTCCCTGCGTCGGATGAAGGAAAACGAAGGCCGGTCAGTAAACCGCTTTTTCCTGGAAAACCGTCCGGAAATCGGACAATTTCTGAAAGATCTTCCTTATGACCTGACAAATGCGCAGAAAAAAGTGTGGGATGAGATCCGAAATGATATGCAGGGAGACCATGTTATGTCCCGTCTTGTCCAGGGAGATGTGGGATCCGGAAAGACGATCATAGCTTTTCTCGGACTTCTGCTTGCCGGACTGAACGGATATCAGGGTGCATTGATGGCGCCTACCGAGGTACTGGCCAGACAGCATTATGAAAATATATCAGGAATGTTGGAACATTATCATATTC
>DYCJ01000308.1 GCA_019418195.1 Clostridiales bacterium
TATCTTTTATGTTGTAACCGCGATAATAAAGATTTCCTTCGCAGGGGACGGATTTGCCGTCAACGATCTTTGACGCGCAGACATCAGAAATATTAGTCAGACCGGCAAGAACGCCTTTGCCGTTCAGATCACGAAGTCCTCGTTTTACCTCATACTTCGTGTACAGTTCCTTGTCAATCGCATTGTTGGTTTCACATTTGAGAGCTAATTCTTCAATTTCCGGAGTTATATCGAAAAAAATGCTGTCAATATCTTTTGCCATGTGCGTTCCTCCTTCTCTCTTAAATTCTCATTTTCTACCGTATGACCTTTTTATTATACTAAAAAAAGAGAATTTATACAATTAACACTCTATTAAAAATTTATGAACTCCACGGCTGTTTTTGTCTTTTTATTGGACTAATTGCACAATTTTATCTGTTAATTCTTCATTTCACCCAAAATATTCGATAAATTTGCGAAGTCTTGCAACGTCAAAGCTTCGCCTCTCACGCTTGTACCTTTCCCGAGCCCTGTGATTGCTTCCTCGATCTCTTCTTTTGTGAAATCCAGCTCCGCTGAATTCTTCAGACCGTTTGCAAGCGTCTTCCTTCTCTGGTTAAAAGATGCCCTGATGATCCGGAACATCAGTTTTTCATTCTCTGTTTTTACCGGCGGCTCTTTGTAACGTTCCAGGCGGATCACCGCAGATCCCACTTTCGGGCGGGGCATAAAGCAGTTCGGCGGAACATTTGCCACGATATACGGCTTCGCGTAATACTGTACTGCCAGAGAAAGCGCGCCGTAATCCTTAGAGCCCGGTCCTGTCTGCATCCGGTCCGCCACTTCCTTCTGGACCATGACAGTAATGCTCTGAAGCGGCACATGGTTCTCAAAAAGTCCCATGATGATCGGCGTAGTGATATAGTAAGGCAGGTTCGCAACCACTTTCAGCGGCTTGCCTCCGTTCTCCTCCTCAGCCAGTTTCGCAATATCAACCTTCAGCACATCTTCGTTAATGATCTTCACATTATCATACCCGTCCAGCGTGTCCTGCAGGATCGGGATCAGCGCCCTGTCGATCTCGACTGCTATGACTTTCTTTGCGGCACAGGCGAGATACTGCGTCATCGTTCCTATCCCCGGTCCGATCTCGAGCACGCAGTCGTCCTTCCCGATTTCTGCCGCGCGGATGATCTTGTCAAGCACATGTGTATCGATCAGAAAATTCTGGCCGAATTTCTTCTGGAACACAAAATTATATTTCTGGAGCACCGCGATCGTATTCTGCGGGTTTCCAAGGGTTGGTTCTTTCATATAGTTCTCCATTCCGCCGCCTCTGATCCGGCGGCATGACTCTCTTTATAATACATTACAGGCCGTACAGCTTTCTGCTGTTTTCTTCCGTCTGCCGGATAACCTCCTCCGCACTCACGCCTTTAAGCTCTGCGATCTTCTCTGCCACGTAAGGCAGATAGAGAGAAGAGTTCCTCTTTCCGCGGTATGGCTCAGGTGCAAGGTAGGGACAGTCCGTCTCCAGCACAATAGAAGTGAGCGGAATTGACTCAACGACATTTTTTAGTTTCTTTGCGTTCTTAAAAGTGACTACACCTCCAATGCCGATATAGTACCCCATCTTTACATATTCTTTTGCCATCTCAACAGAGTATGAATAGCAGTGGATGACAGCACGCATGCCTGCCGCATATCCGCGCATAATATCCATCGTATCCGCCGCAGCCTCCCGGCTGTGGATGATCACAGGCATCTCTTTTTTCCGTGCGAGTTCAAGCTGGCGTATAAACCATTTCTTCTGTATATCATGGTTCTCGTTATCCCAGTAATAATCCAGCCCGATCTCGCCTACTGCCACGATCTTCTCCAGATCCAGGAGCTGCTCCATCTCAGATATGTGATCTTCCGTAAGCGTCCCCACTTCGTCAGGATGGATACCGATCGCTCCATATAGAAAAGGATAGGCTTCTGTCAGTTTCCGAATCTTCCCCCATGACTCAAGGGTTGAGCCGGCATTGACGATCAGGCCGATCCCGCCCTCATGCATACTGTTTAAAAGTTCATCTCTGTCTGTATCAAATTGCCCGTCGTCATAATGAGCATGTGTGTCGATTATCATTTTCTGCTCCTTCTGCTGCCGTTATTGTAATAACACATTCCATTCTTTTATAATTCCAGTGCATTTTCGTTCAACAGGAATTCATAAAGTCCAAGATGGAGGATTCCATTCTCATCCGTCCAGGGCTTCATAGAAGTTTTGACAATGATTATTTTTTTGAAAAAGTCTTTTGTGTGTTTCAAAGGCCTGAGTTCTGCTTCCAGCTTTGACGGTTCGGAGACATTCAGTGCGGATTGAATATAGTATTTTTTTGATCCTTTATTGATTACAAAATCAATCTCACACTGTTTTTTCGTCCTTTTCCCGCCGCTGCC
>DYCJ01000309.1 GCA_019418195.1 Clostridiales bacterium
TAGAAATATTGGAGAAGCGCTGTCATGTAACCGTGACAGTGGAAAATGATGCAAAATGTGCCGCTCTTGCTGAGGTGTGGCGTGGATCACTTGCAGGCTGCCGGAATGCAGCGGCTATGATCTGCGGGACAGCAGTGGGAGGTGCAGTAATCTGCGACGGTAAAGTAATTCACGGAAAGCGATTTATGGCAGGAGAGTTCAGCTATCTTCTTACGGAGAGCAGTGATCCGATGAACCCGGAATGGATTTTTGCCGAGACCGGGGGTGTCCCGGGATTAATCCAGATGGTAGCAGAAAAAAAGCAGCTAAATTCCGAAGAATTGGATGGTGAGCAGGTATTTTCCATGGCGAACTGCGGAGATCAAGAAGTGATCGAGTGTATCCGGAAATATGCTAACCGGATTGCGGTACAGATTAATAATTGTCAGTTTATCTTTGATCCGGATCGGATTGCAGTAGGCGGAGGAATCAGCGCACAGCCACTGTTTATTCAGATGATAAAGGAAGAACTGAAAAAACTGAACAGTATTTATCCGCATGATATGCCGATTCCTGAAGTCGTTCCATGTAAGTTCTTTAATGATTCTAATCTTATTGGAGCGTTGTATGTGCATCTAAAAGCCAAGGAAGATCACATTGATCTTCAGAAAGTAGAAGAACTGATGGGAATGGTGCAGAATAGACGGGAAGGTCAGTATCTTAGAGAGATGTTGATGCAGCAATGATACCGTAGATGCTGCATCAGATTATAATTATTACTGTACAGGGGGCTTACAGACAGCCCCCTGATTTAATGTACGTTTCTTTTTTGCAATTCTTTATATAATCTGAGTATCCCCTCATAATTTTCCCCATATATAAAGTAATAATCAATCTGCCCTGTCCCTTCAGTATACAGATATGTCCCGGACACAGGCACATCGCAGCACATGACGGTCTCGTCCGCTGCGATCCCCAATCCATATCCGTACCCGGAGACAATGAGAGGCATCCGCAAGATCTTTCCTCCGAAACTGATGTACCGCGCCTTGCTGTTGATGAGCTCGCGGTCCTCAGCAAGGATTCCCTTAACATAAAGCTTTTCTTCCCGGGGCCAGTCAAAATAATTCCATGTTCTTACGGGATGCCCCGGCTCGATCAGTCTTGGCAGCAGACGGGATTCGGTCAGAAGTTTCCGCCCGTTTTTGTCAAGAAAACGTATAGCGCCACTTCTTTTATCAATCTGTACTTTAAGTTCTGCTGCGGCAAGCTCTGCAAGAGCTTTCCCTGCCCGGGCTGTCCATTCAGGAGCTTCTTCCGGCACATAGTTCCAGTAACCGGCGGCAGGTGCGCTTAAATTCTTGTTCCAAAACTGTACCCGGATAACGGAGTCATGCACTGGTGTCAGACGTAAGGTTCCGTCAGCGCTGAGCAGGTCGAGAAAGCGTCTGGTGCGTTTGATATCCCGGATTGATAAATCGGAAGATCGCCCGGCAGTTTCTTTCCCAAGTTTCAACAGATCTATGTCCGGAATGGACCCAAACCGGAACGGAGAGGGATTGACGGGAAGGTCAGCAGACTGTGCGGTTTTTAATATAGAACCTAATTTTTGTTCAGCCTTTGAGCTTTCCCTTTCTTTCTCGTTCTGATCTGCTGTTGCAGACACTATATTTTCAGAGCCAGGCAGCCGCATCTGTTCCCTCTCCGGGGCCGGCTTTGCAATGAGATCGGTCAGATCTCCTGTATGCAGTACAGTCAGTTCATGGAGGGCACGGGTGGCTGCTACATACAGAAGCTTAACATATGCATCTTCCTCGGGATAGCTTTCAGAAGTCGGATTATAGAGGAGTACTGCATCGAACTCAAGGCCTTTCGTATATTCTACAGGGAGCACCATAATGCCCGCCGTAAATTCGGCCGTCTCAGGATCTGTATCGGCAAGTGTCAGTTCTGTACCGAGCAGCTTTTTAACATTTTCTGCCTCCGTATCATCCCGGCAGATGACGGCAATCGTTTCCCGTCCTTCTGTCTTCCAGCGTCTGATTGCCTTTATGGATTCAGCAGTCATAGAGTCTTTATCCTTGCACTCTGTTATACATACCGGATTCCCGTGGCGCCGGATCGGATCCACCGGGTAGACGGGAAAGCTGCCATGCTTTAATATTTGGGTAGCAAAGTTCGAGATTTCAACAGTATTGCGGTAACTTTTTTTCAGAACTCCGAATCCGTCCGAGATTCCGTTCAGCATCAGTGATTTCAGATCCTCCCAGTCATTCAGGCCATCACCGCAATGAATGTTCTGTGACACATCACCCATGATCGTGTAGGTACATCCGCGAAGGCAATAGTAAAGAGAAGCGTATGCCATCATGCCAAAATCCTGTGCCTCATCGATGATTACATGGCTTGCCTCCCGTATGC
>DYCJ01000031.1:0-7777 GCA_019418195.1 Clostridiales bacterium
GGCACAGTCACAGAGATTCCGGAATTACCGGAGAAAAATGTATTTTTCCGGCTTAAGGACTCGGCGATGGGAGGTTCGGTGAAAGAGAAGATCGATGTGGTCGTGCAGATTGATGCAAGAGCTTATTATGAGTATCCGTATGCGCTGAAACCACAGGCGGCGGAAGCAGTCGGCGCCATAAATACGTATCGGCTTCGTTGCATTCTCACCGCTTGCAAACGGATTCCTGACAGCAAAATACGACAAGAATTCGAAATTTGAGAAAGGCACGGACTACCGCAGCGCGATGCCGCAGTTTACGCCTGACGCCATCGACAGGAATCAGGAGATGATCAATTATCTGAAAGAGATGGCAGACCGCAAAGACGCTACTCCTGCGCAGATATCCCTTGCATGGATGCTGGCGAAAAAGCCGTGGATCGTACCGATCCCGGGCACAAGGAAGTATGGACGCCTGATCGAGAACGCGCAGGCTGCAGATGTGGAGCTGACAGAACAGGAGGTAAAGGATCTGGATCAGATGCTGGATACAGTGCCGATGTCCGAAGTGTTCGGAGGTTCCAGGATTGAAAGAAACAAGAAATAGTATTTGTAAAAAGGGGTAGTTATGAAGAAAAAAATATTGATCAGTATTCTTGTGATCGTCGTTATTGTGGCAGCGGTGTTCGGGTACTACATTTACCGTATGTGGCCTATGCTCAGCACTACGATGGGAGATGTGGAACTGACGGAGGACCATCAGTCCCACCGGATAACAGAGGAAACTACATCGAAAGGCAGTGAAACGGAGATGACAGACAGAGCAGATGAGTCAAAGCAGGTGTCTGGAGGGACTGATTATACCCTCACGACAAAAGTAGTTGACGTGATAAATGATCTGGTCTTCGGAGATTACGGCAGGCTGATCTTCCCGGCGGACCGGACGATCGATGAGAATCTGGAGCTTCAGGATGTGGGAGATATCCTGATCTGGTATAACAATGTAAATCCGGACCGGACGGTAGAAATCGCAAATTATCTGAAAGATCAGGCGTCTTCCGGAGAGCAGATCTTCTATGATATTTATACAGATGAAGAGAAGGCGGAAGATCCGAGCAAGGAGGATACAGGGCTCTTTTTCTTCCGGGGAGAACCGCCTACTTATGCCTGCGTGGGAATGAACGATGGGATCGCATCTTACCGGACGATGGAGAATTATATCAGCAGGATACAGGCGGACGGAACAGATGCACAGATCGAAGTGTTCGACGGCATGCGCCACGGGTTCGGACTTGGCGAGGGAACTGTGGCTGAGGGGTGGATCGATCGTGCGGTCAGCTTCTGGGAGAGGAATGAAAAGTAATTGACTTGGCGGAATCCTGAAAAGTATAATATAAGTGCATAAGCTTGGATGTACTTTCGGAAAGGAGAAACTCGCCATGAGTGAAAAGTCAGAAATTACTTTTATGCAGACAAGATTGATCAGGCTTGCTTCAGAAGAATGGCATCTGCCTATTGACAAAATAGTTGAGGTTTTTAAAAAAGCGGATGTATTCAGCTATATTGAAACAGGGTATGGAATCTTTCATTGTGAAGGAGACGAAGCAGTTCTGGAAGATATTGACGGTTTCCTTGCCAGAAAGGGGATAGATGTATATGAAGGAATTGGTTGACGGACTTATCCTCTATCATGGAAGTTATTGCGAGGTACGTAAACCGCAGCTTGAAAAATGCGCAAAAAGAAAAGACTTCGGAAAAGGATTTTATCTTACAACTTCCAGAGAGCAGGCAATCAGTTTTTTGAAAACCGCACTTGCAAAAGCAGAAGCCGGCATGATAATAGAGCCGGGGCAGAATTATGGGATTGTATCCACATTTGAGGTCAATTTGAAATATAATCTGTCCAGCTTTATCTTTCAAGATGCAGATGCAGACTGGCTGCATTGTATAGCGGCTCACAGAAAGAAGAACTCTTTTACAGAAATCGAGAAAGAAATGGCGCAGTTCGATGTGATAGCAGGTAAAATTGCAGATGATGCGACAAACAGAACATTAGTGGCATATGTTTCCGGAACTTTTGGTAAAATGGGAAGTGAGAGGGCAGATGAATTTTGTATCAGTCAATTGATGCCGGAAAGGTTGAATGATCAGTATTGTTTCAAAACAGAAAGGGCACTGGAGTGTTTACGTTTTGTGGAAGGTGAGAAGATATGGCTGAAGAAGTAGTTTCAAAAGATCAGATGAACTTTACAATAGATATGCTGATCACTATGGTTGTGGAAGAGTTGTCCGAAGATCTCGGAAAAGATACAAAGGATGTACTGGCTGATTTCTGTGTATCGAAGACGGGCAAAGCACTTTATGATGAATCCACAAAACTCTGGTGGAACGGACCTTCATATATTGCGGATATGTACAAAGAGGAGCTTGCTGCCAGATAGGACAAAAGGAGAAAGATGCTTTCAGGCCGCAAACATGCTGAAATACATGGATTTTTTATCTGCAGAGGAATATTGAAAGATTCCTCTGTATTTTTTTGCACGATACGCCCGGCAAGCGGCTTCCCTGTGAGCCTTTCGTAGTATCATGTAGGGCATTTGCCGAGAAGTTCCTCGGTTTAATGCCAGCTAATGACCAGCTCAATGAGGTCAATGAGTCAAAATGGCGGTGGCAGAAAGTGGCAGAAAGGGCAGAAAGGCTGCGGTTTTTTATGCTTCCAGGGCATAAAACAACATGAAAACTAAGTATTGGATATATTGAAACCAGAGAATTATACTTTAACCGTAAGAAATAGTGTCTGGCGGTGAATTCCGATGAAACAACTGATATACCGGCTCACTGAGCCGGCGGCGTCCATACCGGATGCGAGAAAAATTTTTTCAAATCATGACCTGAAGCTTCTGATCCTGCCTCTTTTTCTGGAGCAGCTTCTGGAAGTGCTGGTGGGTGTATCCGATACGTTTATGGTGAGTTACGCAGGAGGCGCCGTGGTGGTGAGCCAGTACATCGGCAGCCGGGATGAGAAGAACGGTAATTTGTCCGCAGGGCAGCTTGTGATGATCGCCGCAGTCTTTTCCGTGGCTGTGATGATATTCTCCCTTGTACTGAACCGGCAGCTTTTAAGACTGCTGTTCGGCGAGGTAGATCAGGAAGTAATGGAAGCCTGTGTGACTTATCTCAGGATATCCACTTACTCTTATCCGGCGATCGCAGTCTACAATGCCGGCGCCGCCATATACCGGAGCATGGGAAAGACCAATGTGACCATGAATATTTCCCTCGCAGCGAACGGGATTAATATCGTGGGAAATGCGATTGGTGTGTTTGTGTTCCATGCCGGTGTGGCGGGCGTTGCATATCCGTCATTGACCGCGAGGACATTTTCCGCAGTAGTCATTCTGGTACTCTGTTTCCGTAAGAAGGAACATGAAGCTCAGAAATGTAGGAGATGGAGAGGGGAAACTCTTTCCAATTCTGTCTGTGTCCGTCTTGAGTGGAGAAATATTTTCCACTGGGAAGGCAGCATGGCAAAGCGGATTCTGGGGATCGCAGTGCCAAACGGAATTGAGAATGGGCTGTTCCAGCTCACGAAAGTGGCACTTAGCAGTATCACGGCTCTTTTTGGAACCGTGCAGATTGCGGCCAACGGGGTGGCCCAGAGTTTCTGGTCTGTGGCGGCTCTGATGGGAACTGCTCTGGGGCTACGCGATTTCCGATGAGGCGGCGCATCTGGTGGTGATACTGGTCATCATACACAACATTTTCAACGCTTTGTTCTATCCGCTCTCGGGCGCGCTCGCGAATGGCCTGCGTGCGGCAGGGGACGTGAAATATACGATGTATGTTAGTGTATTTTCTACGATCGGATGCAGAGTCGTTTTTTCGATCCTGTTCGGCATCTGCCTGAATCTGGGCGTGATCGGCATCGCATTTGCCATGTGCCTGGACTGGATGATCCGGGCGGCATTTTTCTGGATTCGTTTCCGAAGAGGCAAATGGAAAGAGTTCCGGGTGATCGGATAAAAGAAGGCGGAAGATTTGCCCGTGATAACGGCTGCGATTTTGTTGTTGCACTGGGCGGAGGTTCTGTCATGGACGCGGCGAAGATCATGGCAATGTATGCGCTCCAGCCTGGAGATCTCGGGGATTATGTGGCAGGAGCTACAGGTAAAATGCAGCCTCTTGTAAACCCGACTCTTCCGATCATCGCGATCACCACGACAGCCGGAACGGGTTCTGAGGTTGACCAGTGGGGCGTAGTGAAGAATCCGGAGACAAATGAGAAGATTGGCTGCGGCGGCATGGACAGTCTTTTCCCGGTGATCGCAGTGGCAGACCCGGAACTGATGGTGACAGTTCCGCCGAAGTTTACGGCATATCAGGGATTTGACGCCCTGTTCCACTCCACGGAAGGATATATGTCGGGAGTTACCAGTCTGATGGGCGAGAATATCGGAAAATATCTGGCTCGTGCAGTAAAAGACGGCAGCGACATGGAAGCCCGTGAGCATGTTGCATTCGCAAACACAATGTCAGGATACTCTATGGTAGTCGGAGCCTGCACAAGCGAGCATGCGATGGAACACGCTATGAGTGCATATCATCAGGATCTGCCCCATGGCACAGGCTCTGGGCAAGACTGATGCAAAAGATCCTATGGACTTTGTGACAGCCCTTGTAGAGCTGCAGGAAGCATGCGGCGTGGCGGACCTGAAGATGTCCGATTACGGAATTCAGAAAGACGAGTGCATGACACTGGCGAAGAACGCGCGCGCTACCATGGGAGGACTGTTCATGGCAGATCCGGTTCAGATGACGGATGAAGAGTGCGCGGCGATCTATGAGAAGTCTTATCGCTGATAAAAATCGGAAATATAATATTGATAATAGTTTAAGAAAACAGGAGCCATTTCTTCCGAAGCGGAAAGACTCCTGTTTTTTAAATGATTTTTGTTTGCCTGTTGCGGAAGTTGTAGTAAAATAAAGATGTTGTGGAATCAGATTTGGACTCAGAAGCGGAAATCTGTCTGGTGTTGATTAGGAGGTCAAACGATGGAGATAAGAGTACTGAGATATTTTCTGGCTGTGGCAAGAGAAGAGAGCATCACGCGGGCAGCGGAAGTGCTTCATATCACGCAGCCTACCCTGAGCCGCCAGCTCTCACAGCTGGAGGAGCAGACGGGTGTGAAGCTGTTTATACGGGGAACGCGAAAGATAAAGCTTACAAATGAGGGAAATCTGCTTCGGCGCAGGGCGGAAGAGATACTGGAGCTGGTCGACAAGACAGAGCGGGAGCTGACCGAGCAGGAGGAACAGGTGGAAGGAGTTGTCGCTATCGGATGCGGAGATCTGAGAGCTGTGCAGAGACTGCCGGAACTGATCAGTTCATTTCATGAGAAGTATCCTCTTGTAACATTTGACCTGTATACGGCGACGGCAGATCTGGTGACCGAGCGGATGGACCGGGGACTGACCGATATCGGACTTCTATTGGAGCCGGTAGATCTGGAGAAATATGATTTCATACGTCTGGCGGGACTTGAGCGATGTGTGGTCACTATGCATCCGGATGCGCCCCTTGCGGAAAAAGAGTATATCACGCCGGAAGATCTGGTGGGCGTTCCCCTGATCATGCCGAGAAGAGCGAGCATACAAAGTGAGATTGCCAACTGGTTCGGGGAGTACTATGACAAGATACAGGTGCTCTTCACGAGTAATCTTCCTTCCAGCAGCGCGGTTATGTCAAATCAACAGCTTGCTTATTCGATCAATACATGCGGTTCCGTTGATTTCTGGGATCAGACAAAACTTACATACCGGCCGTTAAAGCCTGAGCTGACAGCAACCTGCGCTCTTGCGTGGAAGAGGCAGCAGCCGTTCGGGATCGCGACGGAGAAATTTATTGAATATGCCAGAAAAGCATTACAGATGGATAAAGATTAAGTTTGACATAGAGAAAATCTTATGCTAGACTACACCTTGCTCGGAGGGCTGAGCACTGAGAGAAAAGCAGTGTCAGCCGGACAAGAGGCGGGCTGGGATGCCTGTCCTCGGAGGGAAATCATTCAGTAGAAATGAGGAACCGGATAAGAGATAAGTTGAGATACTTATTCCTTATCCGGTTTTTAAATTTATCACAGGAGGATGAGAAAATGGATTTTCTGAGCGGGAAGATCAAAACAATTTACTTCAAGTATCTGTCGGCGGCATTTGGAAGTGCGTTGATCACGTCGATCTATTCCATCGTGGATATGGCAATGGTGGGTCAGTATCACGGACCGGAAGGATCTGCGGCTCTGGCGGTGGTAGCTCCGGTCTGGAACATCATCTACAGTTTTGGGCTCCTGATGGGAATCGGGGGATCTGTTGTCCTTACGGAGCTCCTTGTATCGGTCTATGTCATCCATGAGATGATAAAATATACAAAACAACTCAGTGTAGAAAGGAAGGGATGAATATGAACAGGATCATCACGATCGGCCGTGAATTCGGAAGCGGCGGAAGGGAACTGGGGCGAAGGCTCTCGGAGAAGCTTGGATTTGCGTACTATGATCAGGAGATCATCAGCGAGATTGCGGAAGAACGCATGGGAAAAGGACAGAAATTATGGGGAAGACTGAGATCCGATGCGGGATGGATTCTTCTGGAAAACGAAGGATTTTAGATTTATTAAGAATTCGTTCAGGATTGGTTAAGGTCTGTGCCTGATAATAAGAACCATCAAAGGTACAGACAACAAAAACAGTCATAACAGATAAGCCTTTGAAATCCTGCTATAAGAAAGAGAGGACAAAGAATATGCAGAAAAGAAACACGACAGAGAAAAAGATAAAAGGATTTATGAAGAAAGGACTTATCCTGGGAATGGTTGCTATGATGGCGGTGTCGGCTACAGCCTGTGGAGGAAATGACAGCAAGAATTCGAGCAATAAGAGTACCACAAGCACGAGCTCGAGCAGCTCATCAACCAAGAAGAACTCGGGCAGCACCGGTAAGAACTCAAATACCAATTCTAACAAGAGCACAAATAGCAGCTCCAACAAGAACTCAAAGAGCAGCTCTAACAAGAGCACGAACAGCAGCTCCAACAAGAACTCAAAGAGCAGCTCTGCTAATAAAACTTCCTCCGATTCAAGCACAAACAAGAGCTCAGCCAGCAAGAATTCAAGCAACAGTTCTAACTGATAAATTACAGGAGAAGAGCAGTAGGGTGTGTTCCTGAAAGGGAACGACACCCTGTTCTGCTGTAGAAAGATAAAGGTACGATGATCTATGGAAAAGATATTGATTGTAGAGGATGATGCAGATATCAGGGAAGGTGTGAGAATTCTGCTGGAAGGTGAGGGATACTCTGTATCAGAGGCAGAGAACGGCAGGAAAGGTCTTGAGCTTTTGAAAGAGGAGACTGATCTTGTCATACTTGACGTAATGATGCCGGGAATGTCCGGGCTTAAGACTTGTGAGGAAATCCGGAAGGTTTCTTATGTACCGGTTCTGTTCCTGACGGCAAGATCACAGGAATCAGACAAGTTGATCGGTCTTATGGCAGGCGGGGACGACTATCTGGCAAAGCCCTTTTCTTATTCTGAACTCCTTGGCAGAGTAAAGGCACTTATCAGGAGATGGAAAATATACCGCGGCAAAGAAGAACCCGAACAGATGCAGACGCAGAATTACATCGAACTGGCGGGGATCCGACTCAATGAAGAGTTCAACGAAGTCACCGTAAAGGGTGAAAATGTTGAGTTTTCAGATATAGAGTACAATATCCTTCGGCTGCTGATGAAATATCCTGGCA
>DYCJ01000031.1:7787-8204 GCA_019418195.1 Clostridiales bacterium
ATATTCTCTGCCCAGAACCTGTATGAAAGCGTCTGGAACGAGCCGTACTTTTATAACTGCAATTCCACGGTGATGGTACATATCAGGAGATTGCGTGTAAAGATAGAAGAAGATCCGAAGAATCCAAAGCTGATTCTGACAGTGTGGGGAAAGGGGTACCGGTTTGGAGAACATTAAGGCTAAACTGAACTCGTTGTATGTTGAACTGGCGTGCCTGCTGCTTGCTGCGGTCGTTATAGCCGGTATCTTTTTTGCAGTGATCAATCGGACCGGAAATGAAATCATTACAGATATTTTCTCGGACAGCAGTCATATCGAGAAGCTGAGTGAAAAATATATGAAAAATCTACAGGAATACATAGATAACGCAGAAGTGGCGACAAACGATTCGGATAAACTCACGGAATGGGTGAGAAA
>DYCJ01000031.1:8214-16930 GCA_019418195.1 Clostridiales bacterium
CCGTCCAGGTGTACAAAAACGAGATTCTGACATACGATTCCAATTATCCCGATGCGGCGGTCGAGGAGGCGGCAGCAGAGGGAGAGTATTACGAGTGGGAGTATTACTATACAGTGGAATTTGCAGATGGAACAGCGGATGTATTTCTGTATGGCTTTTTTTCGTATCCGCTGTACGGCTATGCTTTGATAGCAGAGATAATCCTTGCGGTCATTCTTATGGTCGTGATCGTGATACTGGGGATACGGAGACCTGTGCGATATATCGGCAGACTGAAAGCTGAATGTGAGATCCTGGGGAGCGGGGATCTCGATTATCAGGTCACAGTGCAGGGGAAGGATGAGCTGTCTCTTCTGGCGCGCGGCCTGGACAATATGCGCCTGGCGCTCAGGGAGAGTAATGAAAAAGAAGCAGAGCTTACAGCCGCCAATCGCAGGATGATAACCGAGATGTCCCACGATCTGCGTACGCCGCTTACCTCACTTCTGATTTACACAGAGATCCTTGAGAAAAAGGCGGTAAAAGACCCGCAGCAGCTTATAGAGTATGTTCGTAAGATTGAGAGAAAGGCGCGTCAGATCAAGCGCCTGTCGGACAATATATTTGAATATGCCCTCATCACGGAAGAGACCAAAGCGGAACTCGGGGAGTCACAGATGTTGTGGTCACTGTTCTATGATCCCCTTTCGGAAATGACAGCTTATCTTGAAGAACGCGGCTATACGGTGGAACTGCAGACGAATCGAGGACCAGACAGCGGTCTTGATAATGATTCAGACAGTGGGGCAGATGGAAGCCATGATAACGATTTAGATAGTGACAGGAGGCAGATCCGTGTAAATGAAGAGTATTTAAACAGGATCATGGACAACATTGTTTCCAATATTGAAAAATATGCAGATAAGAGTATGCCTGTGAGAATAGAAACCATATACACGGAAGAGTACGGCGGCCTGGCCTTCCGGAACGGAACCGTCTGCGATGCCGGGGCCAGGAGAAAAACAGAGGGCAGCACGAATATCGGACTGCACAATGTAGAGAAAATGATGAAAAATATGAACGGACATTGCAGGGTTAAACAGACAGAGTGTGTATTCGAGATCACCCTTATGTTTCCGTGGGTGTTACTTATGGACACTTAACTAGTAGACTGATGCAGAAAAATTCAGAAATAGAGACACTTGGAAATGTAACGGTATACCGATATAATATATCACATACAGGAGGGAACGGAGCATGACTATAAATGAACTTTTAAGAGAGAAAAAAATATCAAAATACCGGCTTTCCAGACTTTCAGGTGTTCCGTATACTACTATTAATGATATCTGCACCGGAAAAACCCGCATAGAAAAATGCTCTGCAGAGACAATCTATAAAATAGCAAAGGTTTTTAGTATCAGTATGGAAGAATTGATAAAGGATGCTGTTGAGGAAAAATCGGGGAATGCCTGTTCTTTTGACCTTTATAAGAGCAGCGTGTGCCATCGCGTGAAAGATGAGGGTGATATTCCGTTTATCATAGAAGTGTTGCAATCGGGTGAGATACGGAGAAGATATGAGCAGAGCCAGTATCGAGAGGCACTGTATCTGCTGGCAATGGTAGATTATCTGAGCAGGATTAATGAACTGCCAATTTGCAGCGAGTACAAGGATATCCGTATACACAAATTGAAAGAACCGGTTTATCCGGCTAGTGTCATTGCTCTTGCCCGGGCCAATAATGACGAAAGTGTAAAAGAAAAATGTATGATGGAGTCTATACCTGAATTCAGGAGATTTAACATTGCAGAGAGCGAGGTTCGCGATATTGGGTGAGAAGATAGCTTTTAGATATTCTACAGGAAGCACGCAGAAAACTCCAAAATAAAAAATAGTAAAAACATGTTGACATTAAAGATGTAAGTATTATAATAGGAGAAGCTTGAGCGGAAAACTAAAAATGTAATCATCTGAGGACACACAGCCGCAGCTGCTGTGTCGGAGAAGATGTCGGGTGCGCCCGGTTATTGTCAGGATAACCGGACGCACCTTTTTTTGTGCGATAAGCCCTGCAAGCGACTGCTCGTGCTATCGTGCGGATCGAACAGAGAGTAAAAATTTCCCTGTTCGAGGGTTTAAATGTGTTTTATCCGTTTTAAGCAGTTGAAGTACGGTTGACTGTGGCAGCCGCAAAAACAAACAAGAAAGGAAGGCAGATTATGAGATTAGTATTGAAATTCCTAAAGCCGCACTGGAAGTTGTGTGTGGCTACTGTTTTACTTCTGATCATCGACGTTGCCGGGGCACTCTATATCCCTACACTGGCGGCGGAGATCCTAAACGAGGGTACCTCGGGAAGTGCATTTGAAACATTGCTGGGAACCGGCATACAGATGGCGATCGCATCCCTGATATCCGGTGTGTGCGCCATCACAGGTGGGTACACCTGCGCGATGCTCTCGGCAAGACTCGGTAAAGATATGAGAGTGGCAAACTATGAGAAATCGCTGAAGCTCTCCATCTACGATTTCCGACATTTCGGAACAGCGTCTATCACGACACGTACCGTATCCGACATTACGACGATACAGTTCGCGGTGACGAGCTGCATTCAGATGATCCTGCCGGTACCGGTTATCTTCGTCATCGCGCTGGCGCTCTCCTTCAGACTGGATGTGGAGATGGGATTCATCCTGCTTGGCGTCGTACTTGCCGTACTGATCATCGCATTCATTATCATACGGAGTGCATCGCCGCTGTTCAAAAAACTGCAGAAGCTCCTTGACCGTATGAGTACAGTGCTTCTGGAGAACATCACGGGCGTCAGAGTCGTGCGAGCCTTTAACAACGAGACACGGGAAGAAAAGCGTATGGCAGAGTCCTTCTCCAATTACGCTGAGACCTCCATCAAAGCGAACCGTCGTTTCGCAAATCTGGACGGACTTTCTTTCTTCTGTATCAACTTCTTTGTTGTAACTATTTACTGGCTCAGCGGCGGAAGGATCAGCGCCGGACATCTTCAGATCGGCGATATCACTGCAGTGATCGAGTATGCTATGATGGTGCTCTTCTTCCTTATGATGGCGCAGATGGTCATCCTGACACTGCCGAGAGCGCTGGAATGCTGTGAGCGAATCCGCGAGGTGCTGGATCATTCACCGGAGATCACGGATATAGTGACGGAAAATCCGGCGAAATCAGAGAAAGACGACGATAAAAAGAAAGAAGTGCTTGCGTTTAAAGACGTATCATTCCGCTTTGCGGATGCGGAGGAGAATACACTCCACAGACTGAACTTTACCTGCAGGCGCGGCGAGACAACAGCGATCATCGGCGGTACGGGAAGCGGTAAATCCACCATCGCTCTTCTGATGCTCAGATTCCACGATGTGACAGCGGGAAGTATCCGGCTGAATGGAACAGACATCAGACAGGTGACACAGGAGCATCTCCGGGATCATATCGGATATGTCCAGCAGAAAGCATGGCTCTTCTCCGGAACGATCGCTGACAACCTGCGTTACAGCAGGCCGGACGCGACGGACGAGGAACTGATGCATGCGGCGGACATTGCTCAGGCCGGAGACTTCATACGTTCTCTTCCGGACGGGTTGAATTCCTACGTGGCACAGGGCGGAACAAACTTCTCCGGCGGACAGAAGCAGCGTCTCTCCATCGCGAGAGCTCTGGTCAAGAAACCGGAACTCTATATATTTGACGACAGTTTCTCAGCACTTGACTTCAAGACTGACGCGGCGCTCAGAAAGGCTCTTGCACCTGAGACACAGGATGCTGCGGTTGTCATCATTGCGCAGAGAGTCAGCTCCATCCGCCATGCGGACCAGATCATCGTGATCAACGAGGGCGAGATGGTCGGTAAGGGAACCCATGAGGAGCTGATGGAAAACTGTCCTGTTTACCGTGAAATTTCAGATTCACAGACAAAGGAGGCGTAAAGGTATGACACAGAATGTAAATAAGGCACAGAATGTGTGGAAAACGACTGCGCGTCTTGCGGGAAGGCTGCACGGGCAGAGAGTGCGGCTGACCATAGTAGGTATTTCGATCATTATTTACGTAGGACTCAGTATCTGGAATCCTGTATACAGCGCAAAAGTTATTGACCTGCTCTGGACGAACATACAGGCGGCGTGGAAAAGCGGCACTCCTTTTGCCATTACATGGGATCACATGGGAAGAGAGCTTTTTCAGCTTACGGTCCAGTATTTCTTCACCTGGATCTTCTATTACTTACAGTCATACCTGATGGCAAATGTGGCGGAGACGTTGACCTGTACACTGAGGACTGAGATTTCCTGCAAGCTGAACCGGCTGCCTTTAAGATTCTTTGACCGGAATAAAGCAGGTGAGATCTTAAGCCGTGTGACCAGTGACCTTGATAAGGTGGCGGAGGTTCTGCAGACCGGACTTCTGAAGCTGATCGTCGCAATCGGTACGATCATCGGATCACTGATCGTTATGTTTATCTACAGCGTGCCGCTTACACTGATCTTCCTGTTGTTCATGCTGGCAGCGATCCTTGTGACCAAAGCAGTCTCAAAAATGAGTCTGGAGAGCGCGGCGGCAAGACAGGAGACGATTGGAGCGCTGACCGGTATTACGGAAGAATATTATAAAGGAAGAGATGTGATCAAAGCCTATAATCACGAGCAGCAGAGTATCGAACAGGTGAAGAAAGCAGCAGAAGACAACCGGATCGCCAACCAGAAGGCGGACTTCCTGACAAACTGCGTCAACCCGCTGATCCGTCTGCTCACACGTCTCGCTCACGTAGTAATTGCCGTGATCGCAGGCAAGGCTATGCTGGACGGGACAATGACCGTCGGTGTCGTGCAGGCGTTTTTCCAGTATGTGAACCAGACGGCAGAGCCGATGACAGAGGCGTCTTATATGATCAACTCCCTGCAGTCGGCTATTGCGTCAGCAGAGCGGACGTTCGAACTTCTGGATGAGGTGGAAGAGATTCCAGACAAAGAAGTAACAGCTGATCTGGAACGCGCCGAGGGACATATTGCATTTGAACATGTGAGCTTCGGATATGATCCGGGCAAGCTTCTGATGAAAGACATCAGTTTCCATGCAGAGCCGGGACAGAAGATTGCCGTTGTGGGAAGTACAGGTGCGGGCAAGACGACACTTATCAACCTGCTCATGCGCTTCTATGAGATCAACAGCGGAAGAATTACTGTGGACGGTGTGCCGACCACAGATCTGACAAGGAGCGGGCTGAGACAGAACTTCGGTATGGTGCTTCAGGATACATGGCTGTTCGGCGGTACCGTGGCGGAAAATATCGCTTACGGAAAAGCAGACGCCACACGGGAGGAGATCGTTGAAGCCGCAAAAGCAGCCAAGGTGGATTATTTCATCCGGACGATGCCGAAAGGCTATGATACAATGCTTGATAACGAGGCATCCAACCTGTCTGCCGGACAGAAGCAGCTCCTCACGATCGCCAGAGTATTCCTGTGCAACCCGCCTATCCTGATTCTGGATGAGGCGACATCGAGTGTGGATACCCGTACCGAGGCGGAGATCGGCAAGGCGATGAAGAAACTTATGAAAGGACGTACCAGCTTTGTGATCGCCCACAAATTCAATTTCGCACAGATGATGCATCGAAAATCAAAGCATCCAGTATTTGCGAGAGGCTTGGAATAGACCTTCCGACGTATATGCGCATGTGTATATCGCGGCTTATACGTGAGAATGGAATCCCATTCAGTATGAAGCTGGAAGAAGAGCAGGAAAGCAGAGGGCTGAAAGCTATGAAAAAAGCAAGCCGGATTGCTGAGGAATATGGCATAGCAGATATGACACTTGACGAGATTAACGCGGAAATAGCAGATACAAGAAAGTAGGTGACTGTATGAATTACTATGTTGTCATTGATACTAACGTGCTTGTATCTGCTATGTTGAAATGGAACTCTGTGCCGGGCAATGTTGTAGGACTCGCTTTTGACGGACCGGTAATTCCGGTATTCAATACACAGATATTATCCGAATACCGTGAAGTGCTGATACTCTGGATATAGAATTGCCGGATCCTAAGGACAGGGTGTTTTATGAGGTAGTAATGGAACAGAGAAAAAGTGATAACGCATATCTTACTACAGGAAATATAAAGCATTTCCCGCAAAAGCCATTTATTGTTACACCGAGGCAATTATTAGATATTATTCTGGAGGAGAAGTTATGAAAAAGAGGACGCTTCGTTTAACATTATACCATTGTAGTGGCAGTCGAAAGTCACCTGATCAGGTAACTTTCGACTGCCACTTATTCTTCAACAAATAATATCCAATAAATGCAAGTGCGGTGATCACCCATGTCACGGGATAGCTGAAAATGATGGCATGGATCGTCGGTGAGATCCTCAGTACGCCTGCCAGCCAGATGATGCGCAGAACGCAGACGCCGAGCAGAGTGATGACTACAGGGACGATGACATTCCCGCGGCCTCTAAGAGAGCCGCCGAGTATTTCAATAAACACATAGACAATATACCATGGCGTGATAAAAAGAAGCATATCGGCGCCGATCTGAACAACAGTGTCATCTGTAGTAAAGAGCCGGAACAAGATGTTTCTTGCGACGATCAGTACGGTAACCAGAACAAAAGATACGACCAGATCCATGCAAAGGCAGACGCGGGTGCTCCTGCGCACGCGGTCCATTTTGCCGGCGCCGTAGTTCTGCCCGACGAATGTTGTGATGGAGATGCCGAACGCGGTGCTGACCATCCAGAAAATGGCATCCAGTTTGCCATATGCAGACCAGGCAGCGGTTGTATCCGTGCCGAATGTATTGATGGCAGCCTGAATGGCAATATTTGTGATCGCAAACAGGATGGACTCAAAGCCGGTGGGCAGCCCCAGCTTTAACTGCATTTTCAGGAGAGGGCCATGGAAACGGATCTTTCGGAGAGAAAGATGGAGCAGTCCTCCGGAGCGCATCAGCTTGAGTGTGACGAGTACAGCGCTGACAGCCTGGGCGATCAGAGTAGCAATGGCGACCCCTGCAACTCCCATATGGAAGAGGAGAACAAAAACCATATCCAGTACAATATTGATCACACAGCAGATGATCAGGATATACAGAGGAGTTTTGGAGTCTCCGGCTGCGCGCAGGATGGCTGATCCCATATTATAAATGAGCACAAACAGGATGCCGGCGAAATAGATCCTCAGATAAATCAGAGAATCAGACATGACCTCTGCCGGGGTATTCATGAGCCGGAGCATGAACGGTGCTGTCAGTATTCCGATAAATGTAAGTGCGATCCCTCCGGCTGCCGCGATCGCGTATGCATTGTGGAGACCTGCGTTTGCGGTCTCCTCTTTTTTTGCACCAGTGAACTGGGCGATCGTTACTGCCGCACCCGAAGAAAGGCCGGTAAAGAAGCCGACCACCAGAGAGACGATCTGTGCGGAAGAACCGCCTACACTGGCAAGCGCCTCTTTTCCCACAAACTGTCCCACGATCACACTGTCTATTGTATTATAAAGCTGCTGGAAGAAAGTGCCCAGCAGGATCGGAAAGAAAAACAGCAGAAGCTGTTTCCATATGACCCCTTCTGTAATTTCATTTTTTGTCTGATGTACTGTTTCCATAAAATACCTCTCTCAAGTTACAATTCTGTGATTTTTTCCGGCAGAATTGATCAGCATATGTATTATAATCTCAGTTCGCGTAAAGAGCAATACAATATAGAAAACAATAAAAGAACACTTGTTCGAATGAAAGATTTGTGTTATTCTTCTATAAAGAGGTTGAGATCATATAAGAAAGAGGCTGAAATTATATAGTAGGGAGGCTGGAAGAATGGACGGAAGAACTTATATCGCGATCGATCTGAAATCATTCTATGCTTCCGTGGAATGTATGGAACGGGGACTTGATCCGATGACTACGAATCTGGTAGTGGCGGATAAAAGTCGGACAGAGAAGACTATCTGTCTTGCTGTTTCCCCGTCTCTTAAGGCCTGCGGGATCCCGGGAAGACCGAGACTGTTTGAAGTAGTACAGAAAGTCAGGGAAGTCAATGCGCAGCGAAGGCTGAACGCACCGGGACATAAACTCACAGGAGCATCCTGCCAGGCCGCGGAGCTGGAGAAAGACCCGGCGCTGGCGCTGGACTATGTAGTTGCTCCGCCTCAGATGGCGCGGTACATGAAGATCAGCAGTGAGATTTATGAGGTCTATCTGAAGTATATCGCACCGGAGGACATCCATGTCTATTCTATTGACGAGGTGTTCATTGACGCTACGTCCTATCTGGGAACTTACAAGATGACCGCACGGGAACTGGCTGTTAAGATGATCCGTGATGTGCTTGACACCGTGGGCATCACTGCCACGGCAGGAATCGGACCGAATCTGTATCTCTGTAAAGTTGCTATGGATATTGAGGCAAAGCATATCCCGGCGGATGAGAACGGTGTGCGTATCGCCGAACTGGATGAGATGTCTTACCGGAGGCTGCTGTGGTCCCACCGTCCGCTCACAGACTTCTGGCGTGTCGGGCGAGGTTATGCCAGGAAGCTGGAAGAGCGCGGTCTTTTTACAATGGGAGATATTGCGCGCTGTTCACTGGGAAAAACGACGGATTATTATAATGAAGACCTCTTATACAATATGTTCGGAGTCAATGCTGAGCTTCTGATCGATCATGCGTGGGGCTGGGAGCCGTGTACGATCTGTCTCTTATA
>DYCJ01000310.1 GCA_019418195.1 Clostridiales bacterium
GTACTAATATCGTATTAACTGCTTTATATGCGGCATCTCTTGACGACTCAATAATCTCCCTCATATCTTTTACAATATCATCTGTTTTTGAAAAACTTTCCATAATACTATTCTGTCCAAAATCGGTCAATTTATCAGACATGCTGCAGTTTCTCCTTTCAAAATCCCGCTACGCTCACTCTGTTTCACTATTTTATCACACCTATCATCCAACTTCTAGAAAAAGCCACCCCTTTATAGGAATGGCCATGTAATTCATTCTAAATTTTAATCACCTCTCGATTACCGAACACGAAAAAAAGCCCTGTTTCCAAGGCTTTCTTAGTGACTCCGAGGGGAATCGAACCCCTGATTCCAGCGTGAGAGGCTAGCGTCTTGACCGCTTGACCACGGAGCCTTATTCATATCCGCTGTTTGGTTGTCCCTCACAGCGAATATTACTATATCATATAGATTAATGAGATGCAAGTACTTTTTTTCATTTTTTAATATTTTTTGTGACAGTTCAGTCATCTGATTATCAGGAGACGGATTTATGCTTGCATAAGAATCCGGCTCCTGACAATCAGATGAGCTGAGCGCCAGTATATGAGCAAAACAGCGGTGGCAGCCGCAGTAAGCACGCAGTGCGGTTTTGCGAATGGCGCGGGCTGAACTGTTACTATTTCGGGGTGACAGTTCAGCCATGGAGCTGTTACGTCTTCATTTCTCAACTGCACCACTGATTTCAGCCGCTTCCTCCGCCATCTTTTCTGCTGAGAGCCCTGCCGCCACTTCCTGGCGCACCATGATCTGGAGCGCCTGCCTGTTATTGCGGACAGTGACTTCCTCATGACTTCCTCCATACTCTCCATCCAGCGTCCACGGTATCGCCTCCATAGACTCAAACCGCACACAGCCCGATTTAAAAGAATACATGCGTTCCGGATTGATCTGCCTTAACATGATCGCGCCGAGCAGGTCATTTAATTCAAGCGGGTTCTTAGGAGTTTTGATGAGAGTCACTTCAAATTCTCCGTCATCAAACACCACATCCGCTCCGATGATCCCGGTAAACCCTCCCACTGATCTGGAATTTGTCACCATGCCGTAGATAAATTCGTCTTCAATCTCCTCACCATCGTGGATCACACGGATCTTATAGGATGGAATGTTGAATATCCTTTTTGCTCCCTCCAGCATATATGCCAGATGGCCGAGGATATTTTTCATACTCTGTTTTGTCTCATAGGAGACATCCGTAAACAGTCCGAATGCCGCAATATAGATAAAATAGTCATTATTGAATGTTCCCACATCACACGGGAAAGGCACGCCGTTGACCGCCGTCCGCGCAGCTGCAAGTATATCCTTGGGAATGCCAAGGCTGGCCGCAAAGTCATTTGTTGTACCAGCCGGAATGTAACCCAAAGGCGACTTATATGACCGCTTCCGCATCCCTGTCACTACTTCATCGAGTGTTCCATCCCCTCCGCTGCACACGATCAGATCGTATCCATCAGGGCAGGATTCCATCTTCTCAGTCCCGTCGTGGTATTTCTGCGTCGGATGCACCGTCACCTCATATCCTGCCTTTGTAAATACATCGATCACATCTGAAAGTCTGGGCTTAAGTGTCCCTGTGCCTGCGTTCGGATTATAAATAAACAACATCTTTTTCACTATCATATCCTCCCGTTTATATAATCCTGTCATATAGTCAGAAAAAGGCTGTACTTCTGCACAGCCCTCACTTTCTTCAAAAGAATCTTTATTTTACTTTATTTGCAAAAAATGTCCTGATTCCTTCCGCAGCTTTCTTCTCGTCTTCGCCATCAGTAACTACAGTAATTTTCTCGCCGTCTGCAAGACTCAGGCTCATCATTCCCATAATGCTTTTTGCATTGATGTTCTTCTCGCCGATCTGAATGTACACTTTGCTCGCATACTGGCTCGCCTCCTGCACAAGCAGCGCGATCGGTCTGCCGTCAAATCCGTCTTCTGTCTTAACTACAACAGGTGTTTTAATCATAATAATCCTCCTTGTTCCTGCCTCGCCTTATCTGCCAGTTCACTGAGTCTGCGCAGCCTGTGATTGATTCCGGACTTTCCCACCGGAGGATCGAGTGCCTCACCTAATTCTTTCAGAGTAGCATCAGGATTATCAAGACGGGCGGCGGCCGCCGCCACCAGATTATCCGGCAAATGTTCAAATCCCACTGTATCTCTGAGGTATGTAATGTCCTCGATCTGTTTCACCGCTGCTGACACAGTTTTATTAATGTTGGCAGTCTCGCAGTTTACCTTCCTGTTTACAGAATTACGCATCTCTTTCAGGATTCTGATATTCTCAAGCTCCATCAGAGCCACATGCGCTTCCATTACATTGAGGATATCTAC
>DYCJ01000311.1 GCA_019418195.1 Clostridiales bacterium
CTATCTGTCTGGTGGTTGCCGAGACAAGGGAGATACTGGAGAAGGCGAAGAAGCTTGTGAAGATAGATTATGAAGAGCTGAAACCTGTCACCTCGATCACAGAAGCCATGGCAGAAGATGCGCCGAAAGTACATTCAAAAGGAAATCTCTGCCAGAGCCGTCATGTGACGAGGGGAGATGCGAAGAAAGCTCTTGCAGAGTCAAAATATGTTGTTACGCAGACGTACAGGACTCCGTTTACAGAGCATGCTTTTCTGGAGCCGGAATCAGCAGTCGCATTTCCATATAAAGACGGAGTTAAAGTCCTATCATCCGATCAGGGGGTTTACGATACAAGAAAGGAAATCTCTATCATGCTCGGATGGGATCCGGAGCGTGTCGTCGTGGAAAATAAACTGGTCGGCGGCGGTTTCGGAGGAAAAGAGGATGTGTCTACACAGCATATCGCGGCGCTTGCGGCATTGAAGGTAAAACGTCCGGTGAAAGTGACATTTTCCAGGCAGGAGTCCATTAATTTCCATCCGAAGCGCCATGCAATGGAGGGAACATTTACCCTCGGATGCGATGAGAATGGTATCTTTACCGGTCTGGACTGTGAGATTTATTTTGACACAGGTGCATATGCATCTCTGTGCGGACCTGTCCTTGAAAGGGCCTGCACCCATTCTGTGGGACCGTACTGTTATCAGAATACGGATATCCGGGGATACGGATATTATACAAATAATCCGCCGGCCGGAGCATTCCGGGGGTTCGGTGTGTGTCAGAGTGAATTTGCCCTGGAGTCAAATATCAACCTGCTGGCTGAGAAGGTGGGGATTTCTCCGTGGGAGATTCGCTACCGCAACGCCATCGAGCCGGGCAAGGTGCTGCCAAACGGACAGATCGCAGACTGCTCCACAGCACTGAAAGAGACGCTTCTTGCAGTAAAGGATGCCTATGAGAGCAACCCGGGCAGGGCAGGTATCGCCTGTGCTATGAAGAACGCAGGCGTCGGCGTTGGTCTGCCGGATAAAGGCCGTGCAAAACTGATTGTACATGACGGGAAAATCGAGCTGTACAGTGCGGCATCCGACATCGGACAGGGATGCGCCACGGTATTCGTCCAGATGGTAGCCGAGACGACCGGTCTGGGAAAAGAGATGATCATAAACAAGGGAGCTAACTCCGAGGTGGCGCCGGACTCCGGTACGACGTCCGGTTCCAGGCAGACGCTCATCACTGGTGAGGCGGTACGCATGGCTTCCGCTGACCTGAACGAAGATCTGAAGGAGGCGGGCGGCGACCTGTCAAAATTGGAAGGAAAAGAATACTTCGCAGAATTCTTCGATCCGACGGACAAGTTAGGGGCTGACGTGCCCAATCCGAAGAGCCATGTGGCATACGGATTCGCCACCCATGTAGTTATCCTGGACGATGACGGACGGGTGAAGGAAGTGTATGCAGCTCACGACTCCGGCAAAGTCGTAAATCCGATCTCCATACAGGGGCAGATCGAGGGCGGCGTGCTCATGGGTCTGGGATATGCCCTGACTGAAGATTTCCCGCTTAAAAACGGCGTGCCGCAGGCAAAATACGGAACACTCGGACTGATGCGCTCCACCCAGATCCCGGATATCCATGCAATCTACGTGGAGAAGGAAGAACTTCTGCCGTTTGCATACGGTGCGAAAGGCATCGGGGAGATCGCGACCATCCCTACCGCTCCGGCGGCACAGGGCGCGTACTACGCGATGGATCATGTGCTCAGGACAAAACTTCCGATGGAGGATACATATTACTCAAAGAAACAGAAAGCTGTGAAATAGAGACGACAAAGGGGATTATGATCTGTGGAGGTCATGATCCCCTTTTTGCGATTGTGGATTTTAAAATATATTGTCAGTGAAATAGCTTTTCAATAAGAATCGGTAAAGGTATAATGGACGAAAGACGGATTATATGAAAATGGAAGAGTGATTGATTTAAAAATGTATTCGAGATTAAAAACAGATGAGAAAGTTACATTGCGGTTTGTAGCGTTGACTTTTTGCATTGCTTATGGCGTATCTGGCGTGTGGAAATGATACTTCCCATGTATATGTTTTCCTTTCATTACCGGGTAATCTTATCATTGGCGGACTGGAGGAAGCTGGATGGATGTATGTGTTGCTGCAAACGCAGCTATGATCCTTTTTTCTATAGTAATTGTTGCTGTTTTAAATAGGAGGAGATACAATGAGTGAAAAGATACCATCGCAGTCAACTATGACCGATTTGCTCGGACAGCCGTTGTTTGAAGTCTGGCAGAAATTGTGCGAAGTTATTGATGAAAAATACGAAATGGAACGATTGTGGAATGCTGGCGGAAAGAATTGGATTTATGAGTATAAATAT
>DYCJ01000312.1 GCA_019418195.1 Clostridiales bacterium
ATTCGGAAATCCGCACTCCGTGCTTCCCGCGGCTCTCGCCGCTGATTTCCTCATAGGCAGGCGCTCACTCCATGCGTGTCTATGTCCAGTTGAATATGCAAGCATATTCCTTTGGACATAGGCACGCATGGCTGAACTGTTAATCTAAGTAGTCCCTCAGTTTCCTGCTGCGGCTCGGGTGTCTCAGTTTTCTCAGGGCCTTTGCCTCGATCTGACGGATACGCTCTCTTGTGACATCGAACTCTTTGCCCACTTCCTCAAGTGTACGGGCACGTCCGTCGTTCATTCCGAAACGCAGCCGAAGTACTTTCTGTTCTCTTTCTGTGAGTGTATCCAGCACTTCATCAAGCTGCTCTTTTAGCAAAGTCTGTGCAGCCGCCTCAGCCGGCACCGGTACATTATCATCCTGGATGAAATCACCGAGATGGCTGTCTTCTTCTTCTCCGATCGGAGTCTCCAGAGACACCGGTTCCTGAGAGATCTTCAAGATCTCACGTACTCTGTCCACAGGCATGTCCAGTTCCTTTGCGATCTCCTCAGGAAGCGGTTCTCTTCCCAGTTCCTGAAGAAGCTGTCTGGACACACGGATCAGCTTATTGATCGTCTCTACCATATGCACCGGAATACGGATTGTTCTCGCCTGGTCTGCGATTGCCCTGGTGATCGCCTGGCGGATCCACCATGTTGCATAGGTGCTGAATTTATAGCCTTTATGATAGTCGAACTTTTCCACAGCTTTGATCAGGCCCAGATTGCCCTCCTGGATCAGATCGAGGAAAAGCATTCCTCTGCCCACATATCTTTTTGCAATGCTGACGACAAGACGCAGATTTGCTTCTGCCAGCTCTTTCTTCGCGTCTTCATCGCCCTCTTCCATTCTCTTGGCAAGTTCGATCTCGCGCTCGGCACTTAAAAGAGGCACTTTACCGATCTCTTTTAAATACATGCGGACCGGATCTTCGATGCTCACACCCTCCGGAACAGACAGATCGATATTTTCCATATCAACTTCTTCATCAGATATCATATCATCGATCTCTATGCCTGCATCATCATCTGCATCCGAGCTGATACGCAGAACATCGATATTATTTGCCTCCAGATAGTCAAACACTTTTTCCATCTGTTCGGGCGTCAGTTCCATATCTGTAAAGAAATCGTTGATCTCCTGAACATCCAGTATGCTCTTCTTTTTCTTTCCCAGCGCTACGAGTTCATTCATTCTTTCCAGAAATTTCTGTGTGTTTTCTTCCATGTGTCCATCCTTCCTTTGCCGGCGCACAGGCGCGGGCTATCTTGTTTTATTTTATCCTTAATCAATAGAAATATGCAGTGTCCGCAGGCCTTCCAGCTTGCGCTTCTCCCCCATCAGGCTCTGGAGTCCTGCCATGTCTGCAGGATCAAGTTCACGGGTCCGTTCATCAATACTGTGACTTTTCACCCGGAGGATAATTTCTTTTAGTGCCTGTTCCTCTTCTTCTTTTGTCTTAAGCTGCCTGATCTTTGTATTGAACAGTGAAGCCGCCTCCCTATGGTCTGCCTCCTCGGTAAAGTGATTCAGGATCCCTGCCGGATTCAGCCCTCCCTTGTCATACTGTTCATAGAGCAGTTCTGCCACCTTCCGGTAAATTCCAGGGGCAAAATCGTCCGGATGAATGTAACTGCTGATTTTTCCGAACAGCTTTTCGTCCTCGATCATCCACGTAAGAAGTGCTTTCTGAGAGGTCAGTATACCATCCTCCCGGTGTTTTTCCTTGGCCGCCCCCTCGGCACGTCTGGGTCTGGAGGCCGGTTTAGCCATTCCCGAGTTGACAGCAGTCTTTGCCACCAGTTTTTCAAGGCTCTCTCTGCTCACTTTATAAGCAGATGCCACAGCTTCAATATAATTATTACGCTCCAGTTCATCCTCAAAGGCAAGCAATCGTCTTGCTGTCTCCTTAAAGAAATCCGTCTTTCCCTCAGGCGAAGCCATATCATATTCTCTTTCCAGCATCTCAAGACCGAACATAAACCCGTTCCGTGCTTTCTGTATCCGCTGCTCATACTCTTCTGCGCCCAGATTCTTTATAAATTCATCCGGATCTTTGTATGGATCCATGCGCACTACTTTCGCAGAAATCCCTGCTTCACGCAAAATAGGAACTGCCCGGAGCGCGGCCCTCGTACCGGCGTCATCACTGTCATATGTAAGATATACTTCCTTAACATATCTCTTGATCAGGGAAGCATGTCCGGGTGTGAGGGCTGTTCCAAGAGAAGCCACGGCGTTGGTAAAGCCGGCCTGGTGCAGAGATATCACATCCATCTAACCATCGCACAAAAGGAAATACGGCTTCCGCGATGTCCTTGCCCGGTTCAGTCCATAC
>DYCJ01000313.1 GCA_019418195.1 Clostridiales bacterium
ATTATGATCAGGTGTCCCGTACTACTGATCGGAAGCCATTCGGTAATTCCTTCCACAATACCAAAAATAATCGCTTTTAATATATCTAACATTTCTTTTTCCTCCTTAATATAAAATAGTTTTATAGCAATACAAATTTCTCGATCACATCTGCCACACCATCTTCTTCATTAGAAAGCGTAATGTAATCTGCAGCTTCCTTTACTTTGTCTTCACTATTCGCCATAGCGACTCCGAACCCTGCTTCCTTCAGCATGACTATATCGTTGTCCCCGTCTCCGCAAGCCATGATCTCCTCACGTCTGATCCCCAGCATACGCCCCAGGTTCACAAGTCCTTTTCCCTTGTTGACTCCGGCAGCATTGATTTCAATATTATACCTCAGGGAACCGACAAGCTCCAGCCCTTCTTCTGTCTCTAATTCACTCCAGGCAAGCTTGCGTTCATTCATATCTGCAAAAAGAGCCTGCACTTTATCAAGTCCTCTGTTCTCCTTTTTCACCAGTTCATTGATATCTTCCACAGGTATTCTTGTTTTTCTCATGTATTCACACATGCTGGGATTTCTGTGATATCGCTCTGCCAAAGCCATCTTATCGGCGGGTGCATACCCCTGCCCGTCAAAGTATACCTCCTGTAGAGTATCATATTTCCCACAGATTTCCAATACTTTTTGCGCCAGCAGCGGCAAAAGCAGATGTTCTTCGATCACGCGGTCTTCCACTGTATCGATGACCCTTGCACCGTTTGACGTAAGGGCATAATGCATCCCCGGAAAATTTCTGAGTTCTTCCGGCACTCCCATCCATGGCCGCCCCGTTGCGACAAGGACGACAACGCCCTGTGCCAGTGCTCTGCTGATAGCATCTTTTGTGCGGACAGTGAGTTCCTTTTGCTCTGTCAGGACAGTGCCATCAAGGTCCAGCCCGATCATCTTTATCCTGTGTTCCATAATTTTCCCCGATTCTGCTGTTACTGTTCACAGTAACATTCTGCTTATATTTTACACTTATTTTATTCTATCAGAGTTTGCCAAATAACGCAATTTGTAGTATAATAATTACTCGCAACTGAATATTGCAGATTAAGAAAGGATTTTACCATATGAAATTCTACAAAAAACGATGGATACAGTCCGGAATTGCCCTGATCTGTTCTCTCGCAATTGTACTTTCGGTTTTTCCTGTTTTAGCAGATAATGATGAAATTGAAAACCTGGAGAATCAGTCTTCTTCTCTCGAAAGTGAGCTCCAGGGTATCAATGAGGACATTCTTGCTCTGAGTGATGAGATTTCTACTACTGAAATGCAGGTAGAGATGCTCAACGGCGAAATTGCCCGTACTTCCGATGAACTTGATGAAGCGATGGCAAATGAAGAACAGCAGTACGAAGACATGAAAGCCCGTATTAAATATATGTACGAACACGGGAATGCAACACTACTCGAGCTTCTCTTCTCTGCCGAAGACATGTCAGACTTTCTTAACAAAGCTGACTTTATCGAAAATCTGAGTGAGTATGACCGAAACGCGCTGAACGATCTGAAAAATATTCATCAGCAGATCGAAGACGAGCAGAATACTTTGGAAACCCAGCAGGCTTCACTCACAGACCTTCAGGAACAGCTCCAAAGCCAGCAGACAGAACTGCAGGCAAAAGCAGATGCAACATCCACGAATCTTGCCGATGTGCAGGCCAGGCTGCAACAGGCAAAAGAAGAAGAGGCTGCACGTATTGCCGCTGAGGAAGCGGCCAGACAGGCTGCCGCATCAGCTAACAATAATTCAGGCAGTGGAAATTCCGGAGGCGGCTACGACAACTCTGTTGTAAATGGCGGGGGAATTGATGCATCTACGGATGATGTCACACTTCTCGCAGCAATTCTCCAATGTGAAGCTTACCAGACTTACGATGCTTTGCTGGCAGTAGCAACTGTAATCATGAATCGCGTCGAAAGCCCGAGATTTCCGAATTCGATCAGTGGAGTGATTTATGCAAGCGGACAGTTTGAACCGGTATGGACAGGCCGTCTCGAAAATGTACTGAACAACGGCCCTACAAGTCTTTCTATGCAGGTCGCACAGGATGCGATCAACGGCGCAAGACTTGCTGCGGTATCCGACTGCTACTACTTCCTGTATGCGCCGTATGCTAATAGAGATGGAGTTGTAATTGGAGATAACGTATTCTTCCAGTCGTGGTAGAGGAATTCGTATTTATCTGAGAGACATTTCTCAGTAAAATATCCGAAAATCACTCGGATACAGTGGATTGACTCACATATCCGGGACGGGCGGGGAGGGGATGCTTCCGGCTCCGGTTACGGAACATAAGACAAAGTAACAAACCT
>DYCJ01000314.1 GCA_019418195.1 Clostridiales bacterium
CCGGGGAATCATGAAAATCTGTTAGCTCTACAGGAAACGGGAGGTATTTCTATGGACACAGGAAACACAGGATTTATAATGATCTGCGCGGCGCTCGTATTTATCATGACGCCGGGACTTGCTTTCTTTTACGGAGGACTTGTCAGAAGAAAAAATGTAGTTAACACAATGATGGCCTGCGTGGCTATCATGGGATTGTCTGTATTTATGTGGACACTTTTCGGATATTCGCTTTCATTCGGCAGTGACCACGGCGGAGTGATCGGAAGCTTTGAATGGCTGGGATTAAACGGTGTAGGCTGGGATGCCGGTCCTTACTCCGACAGCATACCGCATCTTGTGTATGCCGCATTCCAGATGATGTTTGCTATGATCACACCGGCGCTTATTACCGGCGCTGTTGTCGGACGAATGAAATTCAAAGCACTTTTTGCTTTTATCGCCCTCTGGTCCCTCATCGTATATTATCCGATGGCACATATGGTATGGGGTCAGGGCGGATTCCTTGCTTCCATCGGTTCTGTTGATTTTGCCGGCGGAAACGTCGTACATATCAGCTCCGGTGTGAGCGCACTTGTACTCGCCATTTATCTTGGCAGAAGACGCGGCTATGAGAAGACTTCTTACCGCATTCACAATATTCCTTTCGTTGTTCTCGGAGCCGCTCTTCTGTGGTTTGGCTGGTACGGGTTCAACGCCGGAAGCGCACTTGCAGCAGACGGACTTGCAGCACATGCATTTATGACAACATCTGTTTCCGCTGCTACAGCACTTCTCTCATGGATGCTGATCGATACGGTCAAAGACGGCAAACCGACACTGGTAGGTGCCTCTACAGGTCTGGTAGTCGGGCTGGTCGCGATCACACCCGGCGCAGGTTTCGTTCCAATCTGGGCATCTTTCATCATCGGTGCACTGGTAAGTCCGATCTGCTACTTTATGATGAATATCATCAAACATAAACTGAAAATCGATGACGCCCTTGATGCATTCGGATGCCACGGCATCGGCGGTATCTGGGGAGGTATTGCAACCGGACTGTTCGGACAGAGTTCTATCAACTCCGTTGCTCAGTGGGATGGTCTTGTATTCGGCGAAACAAGGCTCTTCACTGCTCAGATCATCAGTATCCTTGTGACGATTGCAATCGCAGTTGTCGGTTCACTGATCTGCATCGGCATTATCCGTATCTTTACGAAGCTTCGCGTTGACGAAAAAGATGAAATCCGCGGTCTTGACGTTACACAGCACGGCGAGCAGGCCTATCCGTCCTTCAACGGTTTTGACTAAACCGTATCGTGCTATATAATAATGAAAGGATAGGAGGAGCATATTATGTTAATCAAAGTAGAAGCAATCGTAAGAGAAGAAGTATTCGAGGATGTCAAAGACGCCCTCAACCAGATAGAAGTCAACGGTATTACGGTATCCCAGGTAATGGGATGCGGTGTCCAGAGAGGATATAAGGAAGTCGTCCGGGGTTCTGAAGTCGATATTGTACTTCAGCCGAAGGTCAAATTCGAGATTGTCGTATCTTCTGAGGAATGGGAGAAAAAAGTTATTGAAGCCATTCAGGAGGCCGCTTTTACCGGCGATGTAGGAGACGGTAAGATTTTCAGTTATGAAATCAGAAGCGCTATGAAGATCCGGACCAAAGAAACCGGATACGATGCACTGCAGTCACAGCTTGATTGATCATTTGAGAAATAACTTCATTGATTATTTGAAAAGAATGAGCAGATTCATCCGCAAATGAATCTGCTCATAGTACGTTTCGCCAAATCTGTACCTTCTTTATTCTTCATCTTCTTCCCCGGTATCCACACTCTCGATCAACATAGAATCCAGCTTATCCATATCCTCCTGACCGATCGTAAATTCCCTGTTTCCCTCTTTCGTAACCTGCAGCGTGGTATTTCTTGCGCCGCCGTAAAGCATCCCGGAGCCCACACGTTCTTTGAGCACATCATAATAAATCTGATAGATCTGACTCTGCATTTCTTCATCTGCAGGCATCTCACCGCCGTTCATCACACTGTCCGTGACTTCCTGCGCATACTCCTGAGCCCGTGTCTGGAACGTCTCATATGTATCAGTAAAAAGCGTGATCGGCTTGACGATGACCGGAACGACATATGTCCCATTCTCCTTCTTCTCAGGCTTTCCTATAGTATAACTGACTTTTCCGGCAATCTCCCCAAAGAGTTCTCTGTATTTTGGAAGCATCTCTTCCGGCATCTCAGAACTCTCAAAACCCTCCATTGTGATATCCAGATTGTCCTCAAATATCTTTTCTGCCTCCTCCTGTGACACCCCCGTGATCTCCACATATTGATCC
>DYCJ01000315.1:0-1731 GCA_019418195.1 Clostridiales bacterium
GCCTGAAGGCAAGCTTCGGATTCGTTATTCTGATCTCAGTCATCTTATCAGCGATTGTTCAGCTTAATGTATGGCGCGTACTCTGCGTATCTGGCATGAGAGGCCAGGACGTGGCGAATAAGGTACTCCCCGGACTCGGTTATGTTGTAGCGTTCCTGGTTGTTGCAGGAGGACTTGTATTCAATATCGGCAACGTGGGCGGAGGAGCCCTCGGATTTAATACACTGCTTGGTATTCCGGAAATAGCAGGATATTTTATTGCCGGCGGTGTTGCGATCGTTATTTTCCTGATGAAAAATGCACTGAATGCCATGGATACACTTACTAAGATCCTTGGCGGAATTATGATCGTCGTAATCTTTGTTGTGATCGTGATCGTACGTCCGCCTCTGGGAATGGCGCTGAAAGAGACTGTCATGCCGACAGCTTCAATGGATGTTATCTTCCCGGCAATACTTACGCTTCTTGGAGGAACAGTCGGCGGATATATCACATTCTCCGGCGCTCACCGTCTGATCGACGCAGGTATCACAAAGAAAGAGAACCTCAAAGAGATCAACAAGAGTTCTGTTATGGGAATCGGTATCGCTACGATCGTGCGTGTATTCCTGTTCCTTGCGATCCTGGGAGTTGTTGTGGAGACTGCTACATCGGCAGCACATACACTGGATGCGTCTAATCCGGCGGCAGATGCGTTCCGCATCGGTGCAGGCGAGATCGGCTACCGTTTCTTCGGTCTGGTACTGCTCTGTGCAGCTATCACATCTATCGTAGGATGTGCATATACTTCAGTGTCTTTCCTGAAGACATTCCACAAGAGTATAGAGAAACATGAAAATGCATTTATCATAGGCTTTATTGCCCTGAGCACAGTTATCATGGCATTTCTCGGACAGCCGGCAGTACTGCTTGTACTCGCAGGTGCGGTGAACGGACTGATCCTGCCGATCACGCTCGGCGTGTGCCTGATTGCTTCTAAGAAGAAGTCCATTATGGGAGAGGACTACAAGCATCCTACATGGCTTCTTGTATGCGGTATTATCGTTGTGATCGCATCCGCATATCTCGGAATCACAACATTCGGATCAAACCTCAGCCAGCTGCTCTAATTTCTTTCTAGTGAAAGCAGCTTGTAAATCAATGTATCATCTATATCCGTGCGTCATGGCCATACAGGCTGTGGTGCCGGAGGGAAAGGCAGGAGGTTGAAATGAACGAAATCAAGATTTATACTGCGGGGGACTCTTCTGTCCTGATTGAATTCGGACAGGAAATCTCTCCGGAGATCAATGCACAGATCACAGCTCTGGTGCGGCTGATCAAGGCTCAGCATATCGAGGGCGTTACGGACATGATACCGGCTTTTGCGTCTCTGCTCATTAACTATGATCCCAGAGTGGTAAGCTATGCCGGACTGCGCGCGCGTCTGGAGAAGCTCTTAAAGCTGGAGATCAGCGGAGAGACCTCAGAATCAAGAATCTTTGAAATTCCGGTCTGCTACGGCGGAGAATACGGTCCGGACCTTCAGAATATTGCAGATCATGCGGGGCTGACTCCGGACGAGGTGATCAAGATCCACAGCGCAAAAGATTACCTGATCTATATGCTTGGATTCCTTCCGGGATTTTCCTATCTGGGCGGGCTGGACGATCGGATCCATACCCCCAGGCTTGCCAATCCGAGAATACGGATTCCGGCAGGCAGCGTGGGGATCGGCGGTTCACAGACAGG
>DYCJ01000315.1:1741-2332 GCA_019418195.1 Clostridiales bacterium
GGGATGACGCCGGTGAAAACGTACGATCCGGAGAGAGAGGTACCGATCCGTTTCGAGGCGGGAGATTATATCCGTTTTGTCCCCGTATCGGAGGAGGAATATCAGGAAATAAAGAAACAGGTGGATGAGGGCACATATCAGTGTACAATTCACCAGAAAGGAGTGTAATCTATGGGCTTTCGTGTATTAAAAGGCGGGATGCTGACCACAGTACAGGATCTGGGCCGGACAGGCTACCAGAGTCAGGGCTTCAGCGTGTCGGGCGTCATGGATGTGCGCTCCTTCAAGATCGCCAACCTTCTCCTTGATAATCCGGAGAATGAAGCGGTACTGGAATTTACTCTGATGGGACCGAGCCTGGAGTTTACTTCAGAAACGATCATCGCTATTACGGGCGGAGATTTCCAGCCTCGCGTCAATAAAAAGCCGGTGAAAATGTACACGGCACTTTATATGCATAAAGGCGATGTGCTGGACTTTGCGGGATGCCGCACCGGAAGCCGCGGATATATTGCTTTTTCCAGTTACCTGGATATTCCGGTAGTTATGGGAAGCCGTTCAACGAATATCAAATGCGGGATCGGCGGTTTT
>DYCJ01000316.1 GCA_019418195.1 Clostridiales bacterium
CGCTTATCGCCGACCGGAATGGAGACCATCGGGCAGCAATACTGCGGGATGAGCAAGGTATTTGTATATACAAAAACCGGACACCACACATGATGTCCGGTTTTTTCATATCATGTCACAGATTCAGCTGCACCATCCCCATCACAACACTCTTCCTCTTATCTTTCCCCACAGATGTACCTGCACATAGTCATATGCCCTGTCGTAGATAAACAGACCGATCTGCCCTCCCACGATCACACCGGCCATGATTCCGGCTGATATCACCTGCGCAAACAGCATATCACGGAAAAGTATTACAATCGGTATATATACAATATTGAAGATCACGTATTTTGCGATCCAGAACACCTTATATCTCTGCATCATCTCCGGATGTTTTTCAAGCCATCTCCAGACCGCCTCAATTCCCCAGATATACAGTCCCATAGCTGCAAAAGTAAGCACATAGAATTTGTTCGGGGCCGTGATCGCTCCCAGAAGGACTGCCGCCAGATAAAACGCGCCCCCTGTCCTCAGTCCGAACTCTCTCACAACGATCCCTACAAAAAAGGAAGCTGCTGCAAGCAGGAACAATGTACTTGTCTCTATAATACTGCCAAGAGCCATAAAAACCACGGTAAGTGCCAGCAGTAATCCTCCCAGTGCCACCGTTTTCGCTTTTACATGCATGTACAAAGATCTCCTCCCATACATTCACAAAGCTGGTCTGCAATACACAGATCGCAGCACATATTTCCGGTTCCACAGGATGAATATCCTCCGCCATACCCATTGCCGTACGGGCTGTTCTGATATCTTCTGCTGCTGAAATCGAGCTGGTTTAAAAGCTGTCTGTACTGCATATTATTCGGCTCCATATTAACCGCCTGAGCCGCGTGATCTCTTGCAAGCACATTGTTGCCGAGTCCGGCATTGGCACAGCCGCTCAAGTAATACCAGAGAGCCGAACGCTCCGGGACTTGATCCAATGTATTAAGAGCCTCACGAAAACGTCTGTTATTGATGTAGTTGACTGCCGCCTGAAGCCTCGGATCCTGCTGCGCGCTCTGATAGCCGCCGTACCCTCCGGAATTCCCGTAAGAAGAACCGCCGTAGGAGTATCCTCCCGAGCTGCCGGAAGAAGATCCGCCACCGTAGGAATAACCGCCCGAATTGCCGGAAGCGCGCTCATGCATGATCGTATCATATGCCTCCTGCACTTCTTTAAACTTCTCCTCAGCCAGATCGGCCAGTGGATTGTCCACATTAGCATCCGGATGATATTTCCGCGTCAGGTCGCGGTATGCTTTCTTTATCTCATCATCTGACGCACTCGGAGATACTCCGAGCACCTCATATGGATTTTTATTCATTTTTTCTGATCCTCACTTTTCTTCATCTGTATCTTATTATATCGACTCCACACCCCATCATACAATATATTGCGCAAAATGTCCACATCTACGAGGCATGGAAGGCGTTCAAATTCCGACGTGCCCTCCGCGATCATCATACAGAGTATCTGTTTGATCCTCTGTTCATAGTCCGGCTCTCCGTAAATCTTTCGGAGCGGATTATACCGGTCCTTCTTAAGATCTTCAGGAAGATCCTCATATGCATCCATGAGATAAATAAATTTTCCAAGAAAAAAACCCATTTTCCGAAGGTTTCTCTCCCACATATCTTCTCGATAGAGTAAGAGTTCTTCCATCAGACGTCCGAAGCATCCTGCCGTGCGGTCGATATCCATGCTATTTTCCTTCTCGCATACCGCAAGCTCTGCCAGAGACGTCCGGATTGCTTCGCTCTGCCTGGGATACTGTTCTATGATCTTCTTTACTTTTCCATGGATCACACTCTTAGTCATAAAACTTGTGATCTTCCTGTCATCTCTCCAGTCATCGTCCATATGATAATATGCGAGCAGCACATTCATCGCGGCTGCATAGGATGTGATCTCATTTCTCAACATCATCTGTTTCTTGACCGGATGGACTTTGCACCGGTGCATCTCCATATCTGCAACAGTCTCATACAGCGATGACAGAAGGATAATGGCAAATGTCATATCGTACGTGAGCGTCATCTGCCCCATAAACCCGTACTCCTCTTTCAGCACACGGCAGAGCCCGCAGTAATACGCCCTGTATTTCTTCAAATCTTTGACTTTTAGTTCCGGTTCGCATATTGTTACATACCCAAACATATAATGCTCCTGTCTTCATATTTCTGCGCCATTTACTTTTCAAACCGCAGCTTGCCGGTATAATCCCTGCACAGCAGGGCAGGCCGACCATGTCGGCCTGGATTGCGCTTTGCGCAATCATTATACCACGCGTCCGAAATC
>DYCJ01000317.1 GCA_019418195.1 Clostridiales bacterium
ATCCCACGGGCATCCGTCCGGAGCTCTCAGACGCGCGATTACATTATCAAATTCTTCAAACTTTGTCGTACATTTCTTTTCCATACAGAAACGCCTCCTTTTCGATCGTAGTTCAATCTTACTACGTCAGGAAACGGGGCGCAAGATTTACCGGACGTTAACTTGTAACCAATTCTGTGCAGATGTATAATAATCCTGTCAGGGAGAAGAAAGATACGGAGATGACAGGATATGGAAGATATGATAAGGGCAAAAAGGAAAAATCTGACAGTGATTCTGGCGTTGGTTTCGTTGTTTTATTTTATATTGACTATACTGCTTCCGGTTACATATGTAAGGCGGTTCTCTGTTCTGTCTCCGCTTCCGGAAAAGCTTGTGATAGAGTGTTATGTACCCGGCAGGGCAGTACAGACCGTTGTGGCAAATCATCTGGAAAAGCCTGAGATCACTTACAGCCCGCAGGGGGAGGGAACTCTCGTGAGGATAGAAACACAGACACTGGACTTTCTTGATGTTACAGAGGCTGCAATACAGTTTGTGCCGGAAGATAAGTCAGAACTGCTGACAGACGATTACGGCCCGAAAAATGATGAAGCTGCATATCGGATACTGGAGTATTCCGGAAAATCGCCGATTTCTGATGTACATGATCAGTTGGCAGGAGGAAGCTGGGGCGCCGCAGCCGGAGCAGGATTCAGTGTACTGGGTATAATAATCGTGCTGCTCAAGGATGCCTGGATTACAGACAGAATCAGAGAGAAAAACCTGAAATACGGAGCTCTGGCAGCTCAGGCAGCTAATTATCAGAAACAGTATGTACAGGGGCAGGTTATGCCGGAACGCAGGTACTGGCTGGAACGGAAACTAAAAAGACGTATGTTATTGCGAAACAGCATGACAGGTCTGGAAGTTCTGTTCATTTCCAGTGCATACCTGTGGCCGGGGATTCTGGTGAAATTATGGGAATTTGTACTGATTGCGGCAGCACTCATCATTATTGCCTGGATCGTAACGGTGATAAGCAGATATTCGCTTGCTTCTGAAATTCGCCGCATCGGCCTGTCAGCAGAAACGGCGCCTGATATCTGGTGGTGTATGTACTGCGTCCATGAATTTGACGGGAGATACGGCGCGATTTGGTCAGCTTCGGATATAGATATGGCATTGGTAATGACATGTATGGGACATATAGAGGAGTCTTATGAATTCGCAGAAAGAATCTGGAACGAGTTCGGATGGAAGCTGACGGAAGGCGAGCGATATTTCACTTATCATGCGATTCAATGTATGAACTGCCGCCTTCTGGGAAAAGCGGAGGAAGAGAAGGAACACCACTGGAGTGCGGAGAAGGAATGGACACGCAGACCGGGGAATAAGGCTTACAGGAAACTGGCGGAGATGCTGAGAAACATGGAATAATCACCGGAACCGCTCAAAGAACCGGTGCATAAGATCATACCATCAATACTGATACGACGGGAGACGACTGCATAGAGGATAGTGTAATAATATGATAAATTAGTGCTACGATACCTGTTATCATCATAGTCAGCTAATCTTCACGCAATGCTTCAAGATAGCCAAGCAGACGTTCTTTTTGTCGGGATGAGAAGTTACGATAGTTTTCCAGAAGGATGATTTCATCATTGTTCAGAACGATATTATGATCAGCAGCAGTCTCATGGCAGACAGAATCATCTTCTGCGAGTAATTCATAGGGGGACACCTGCAGGACTTCACAGATTTTCAGTATCTTGTCAGAAGACGGATTTGTCCGTTTGCGTTTCCAGTCACTGATTGTACTCTGGGAGATTTCAGTTTTTTCTGAAAATTCTTTCTGGCTCAATTCTTTTTGCTCAAGGAGTGCAAAGATTTTTTCACTAATAGTCATATTTTTTAACCTCGCTTTTATCTTGTGTGAAATAAGCGTCAGTGTACAAGGGGACAATACCATAGGGAAGATAGTATTTGACACATATTCCGATATTGACTATAATACAGTTAACAAGACAGCCGGTAAGGGAGGCAGGGCTCCCCGCCTGGCAAATAATGTTTAGCTAATGGCCGTCCATTCTTTACCAGAGAGCAGGACGGCTATTTTCTATGTGTGTATGTCAGGATTGCAAGCTTAAAACTGCATAAAAATAAAAATAATTGCCGAAATTGTATTATTCCTGTATAATTTAACTATTAGTCTAATTAGGAAAGGAAGAGAAAAGATGGAAAACAAAAACAAAAAGAGTCTCAGTGTCCTGATCGGTGCTGCATTTCTGATGGCAACTTCTGCGATCGGACCGGGATTCCTTACACAGACA
>DYCJ01000318.1 GCA_019418195.1 Clostridiales bacterium
TGTAGGACCGTGTTCGGCAGATAATGAAGATTCTGTCTGCGAGTATGTGAATCGCCTTGCCAAAGTAAATGAGAAGGTTTCTGACAGGCTCATGATCATTCCCAGGATCTATACGAATAAACCCCGGACAACAGGAGAGGGGTATAAGGGAATGCTGCATCAGCCGGAACCTGATCAGGCACCGGATCTTTTGGCGGGTATCATTGCTATCCGGAAAATGCATACCCGTGCCATCGAAGAGAGCGGATTGACCGCGGCGGATGAGATGCTCTATCCGGAGAACAGGAGTTATCTCGATGATATTTTATCTTATGAGGCGATCGGCGCCCGCTCGGTAGAGAATCAGCAGCACCGCCTGACAGCAAGTGGTATGGATATACCGGTGGGAATGAAAAATCCTACCAGTGGAGATTTCTCCGTGATGCTCAATTCCGTTGTGGCTGCCCAGAGTTCCCATACTTTTATTTACCGCGGCATGGATGTAACGACGAGCGGAAACGATCTTGCCCATGTGATCTTAAGAGGCGGCGTGGACAAATACGGAACATGCATCCCGAACTATCACTATGAGGATCTGGTGCGCCTGCTCGAAGCTTATCAGCAGCGAGAGCTGAAGAACCCTGCTGCTATCGTGGATGCAAACCATTCCAACTCCAATAAGCAGTTCCGTGAGCAGATCCGTATCGTGAGCGAAGTACTCCACAGCAGGAACTACAATCCGGAACTCAAAAAACTGGTCAAGGGAGTTATGATCGAGAGTTATCTTGAGGAAGGATGCCAGAAGATCGATGAGAACCGGGTATATGGAAAGTCCATTACCGATCCGTGTCTGGGGTGGGAAGATACAGAGAAGCTTATTTACAAAATTGCGGAAGAATGCTAGGAAATGTGTCAGCCTAGAAATAATATAAAGCAGGCGGAAGTATTTAGAAGTTTTAGATGCTCCCGCCTGCTTTCATGTTGGGCAGGAATCAGGACTGATCTGCCTTTTTGATCTTGCTTCAGACTCTTTTTTCGGGTGTACAGACAGCTTTTTCAGCATTGTTCTATTGTAGCATGCAGGAGCGTTTTATGATAGAATAAAACGTGAAAAAGTCAAAGATGAGGATGAAATTATGATTACCGGGGAAGCGAATAGAGCACTTATGCAGAAATACTTTGGCGGAAACGAGGTGTGAGTATGGGAATGATGACGGTATATCACGGTGGATATAAACCTGTAAAAAAGCCGGAAATCCGTGTAGGTCGTAATACAAAAGATTTTGGAAACGGTTTTTATTGTACGGTTATAAAGGAGCAGGCTCAACGCTGGGCAAACAGATATAATACAAAGATTGTGTCCATCTACAATGTCCGCATGGACAACACTTTAGATATTAAAGAGTTCAAAGAAATGTCGGATGAATGGCTGGATTTCATTATTGACTGCCGAAGCGGAAAATCGCACAAGTATGATATTGTGATCGGTACTATGGCAAATGATCAAATATACAATTTCGTTTCAGACTATATTGATGGTGTGATCACAAGAGAACAGTTTTGGACTTTGGCAAAATTTAAGTATCCGACTCATCAGATTAATTTTTGTACGGAGAATGCTTTGAAATGCTTAGAATATCGAGGATATGAGGTGGTCAAATGAAAGACAGAGAGTATGGACGGGAAAACAGGAAAGATAATGATTTATTTTTTACATGCAGTCTGATCGATTATATTGCCAGAAAGACAAAGAACACAAGAGCAGACGTTGTAAATAAGCTGGGAAAAGACCGGATTGAGAAGATATATGACCTTGCTGACGTGTATCACGGTGATAATATCGACAGAGTGAGCGATGACTTTATAGAAGAAGCGGGAATACAGCAGGGACACTTTGATAATGTCGGAGATTGCGGATATGCGATTCCGACACACTGGGATATCGGGAAAGTATATAAAAGATTGATAAAAATGGTTGCGAAAGATGAGAAAATCAGTATTGTAGATGCATTGTTTAAGGTATATAACTCTTTTATCAGTGCGAAAATTGATGATTATAACAGCAGTGTTTATTATGAGAATCCATCATATATTTTTGAATGCTACAAGCAAAATGAAATGTTGTGAAAAGCTGCGGATTCTATTAAGCGATTAGAAGATAAAGAAATAATATAAGTTAGAATGAGAGGGGGCTATCGGGTAATACCGAATTTTAACCCCTAACACGCAGGAAAGAGACAATTCCGAGCGAAGACGAGTTTCCCATTTTCAGGCTTTGCTTTTAGTCAGCTTTCAGAGCCTTTAATTTTTCCCGAATTACGGAGCGGAG
>DYCJ01000319.1 GCA_019418195.1 Clostridiales bacterium
TGCGGGTTTTTAAACATTCAGAAACGTTCATTTGTGTACCTCCCTAAATTCTCCACATAATCATATAATAAATCGGAGCGATTTTCAACTGCAAAGTAGATTTTATCCGAGAAATGTACTATACTGATTTACAGTTCACTCGTATGCATGGGGCAGGCTGATTTATGCTTGCATAAGAATCAGAATGCCGCCATGTATACAAGTGAACTGTGGTTGAGCAAAGCGAAAGGAGCAGTAAAATAATGGAGTCACTGGAAGTACTCAGAGATAAACTGGATAAGATAGACGACCAGATCGCAGAGCTTTACGAACAGAGGATGAAAGTCTGCAGTGAGGTCGGTGAATATAAAGTAAAGGCCGGACGCAAAGTATTTGACAGGCAGAGAGAGAAGGAAAAACTGACAGATGTTGCGTCAAAGGTATCCGGCGATTTCAATAAAAAAGGAATCCGGGAGCTGTACCAGCAGCTCATGTCCATGAGCCGGAAGCTTCAGTACCGTCAGCTCGTGGAGGCAGGGGCACTGGGCAGGCTGCCGTTTATCCGGATTGATGACCTGGATAAGAAGAATGCCCGCGTTGTGTTTCAGGGAACAGAAGGGGCATACGGCCAGGCTGCGATGCACCAGTTTTTTGGTGAAGATGTCAATAGTTTCCATGTCAGGACATTCCGGGAGGCTATGGAGTCGATCGAGGAAGGTGCTGCAGACTACGCTGTGCTTCCTATCGAGAATTCAACTGCCGGGCCGGTGATCGAAATGTATGACCTTTTGGATGAATTTGAAAACTATATCGTGGCAGAGACGATACTGCCCGTTGTACATACCTTGTCGGGACTTCCGGGGGCAGAACTCTCTGATATCAAACGCGTCTATTCAAAGGCAGAAGCGCTGATGCAGACGACCCGTTTTCTGGACGATCATCCGGACTGGCAGCGGATCAGTGTGGTAAATACAGCGATCGCGGCAAAGAAAGTACTGGAGGATAATGACATGTCACAGGCGGCTGTGTGCAGTGCGTATGCGGCAAAGGTATATGGTCTGTCTGTGCTGGAAGATAAGATCAATGATGATTCTGACAATTCTACACGTTTTATTGTAGTAACGAACCAGAAAGTATTCCTTAAAGATGCGTCCAAGATCAGCATCCGGTTCGAACTGCCGCACCAGAGCGGGTCTCTTTACGGGATTTTGTCACATTTCATTTATAATGATCTGAACATGACAAAGATCGAATCGCGCCCGATCAAGGGAAGGCCATGGGAATACTGCTTTTTCGTCGATTTTGACGGCAATCTGGAGGAGCCGGCCGTGAAGAATGCGATCCGGGGCCTGAGAGAAGAATCCAAGAATCTCAAGATCCTGGGAAACTATTAGAGGCGAAATTTTCAGGGAGACTACAGCGGGAGGAAATAACATGCGTACAAATGAACTGATGCTTTATAAAAATATGGACTATGGAGATATCCTGCAGGACATGACATTTCTTATGGAAAATCACGGAAGCGAGTATTACAACACGGAAGATCTGAGGAGCCTTCTTTTTGAATGTGTCAATGCACTTCTGGAACTCTCGGTGAGCCATGGATTTGAAGGTAATCTCTGGCATACTTATCTGACGTTCCTTTTGGTAAATGACGAGAATGCCTACAGCACTTCCTGTGAGATCGTGGGGGAGATCGAGGGCAGTATAAATGAGATCGCGCTCCATGATTTCGGCATTTTCAAGGAGCTGTTCGATTATGATTTCAGCGGACTGGAGAAGAATCTGGGGGCAGGATGCATTCAGGTCCTCATGGACTATAAAAATGGCAGCAGGACGGGAAAAGTATTCAACCGCAGGGTGAGAGACAGGATCTGTACGCTGGCAAAAGCGCTTGGAGATGCCGGAGATGTGGAAGAGTTCAAGCAGAAGATGACTCAGTTTTATAGAGAATTCGGCGTAGGAAAGCTGGGACTTCACAAGGCGTTCCGCATTGAGCATCCGGAAGGGGGCGATATGGAGATCGTGCCGATCACAAACATCGCGCATGTCCATCTTGATGATCTGGTAGGATATGAGATAGCAAAGAAGAAGCTTATCGACAATACAGAGGCGTTCGTAAAGGGGCGCCGGGCGAACAACTGTCTGCTCTTCGGAGATGCGGGAACGGGTAAATCTTCCTCTATCAAAGCGATCCTGAACCAGTATTATGACCAGGGACTCCGCATGATCGAGGTCTACAAACATCAGTTTAAAGATTTGAATGACGTGATCGCCCAGATAAAGAACCGCAATTATAAGTTTATTATCTATATGGA
>DYCJ01000032.1:0-5416 GCA_019418195.1 Clostridiales bacterium
GCAAGAAAAAGTAACAAAAGGGAACCCCTAACCCCTCATGATTGAGGGGCAGGGGAGTTGAATAGGCGAAGCCTATTTTTATGCAATTTTTTGTTTGTTATTCATGCGAGGATATGTTATTCTGTTAGTACGCTTTTGAGGGAAAGCGATTCTGCACTCACAGCAGAAAAATGCGATATATGAGCGGCCGGTTTTCAGACCGATATCTTGCCGCCGAAGGGAATTTATCTTATGTTCTGAGCCCGATGTTCCGGGCAGTTTTCATCGACAGTCATATGAGGAGACTATGCAAGGGAGAGATGCCAATGATAATGTATTGATTTAATAATATAGTGATATGCGGTTGCGTATAGAAAAAGGATTGTATTATACTTTAAGGAGAGACATATGGAAGAGAGAAAAGTATTACAATGGCATCCAGGCTTTAGTGCGGCTTTGCGCATTACACTTCATGAAGAAATGAAATATCTGGAGATGTATGAGGAGTATCAACTTAGCAGGAAACCAATGCAGATTGACATACTTATTATAAAGAAAATAAATAAAGTATGTATTAAAAAATCAATCGGGAAGATATTCCGTACATATAATATTATAGAATACAAGTCACCTAACGACTTCCTAAGTATTAACGATTTTTACAAGGCATACGGTTATACTTGCTTTTATCAGTCAAATACGGATAAGATTAAAGAGATTGATCCTGAATTATCCATAAAAGAAAATTATTGGATTCAAAATCTCCGTACTGATTTGAAAGCGGGAGGAGAAATCCGCAGTCTGATGAAAAAGTATGAGAAAAACAGGAAATCAAAAGATTATGAATCAGTTATGGATCTGATCACAAGGGCAAACTGGAAACAGATGGAGGAGGAAAAGAAGATGTGTGATGCATTAAAAGAATTATTTGCAGAGGAACTGAAGGAAGCTGATGCAAGAGGCAGAGCAGAAGGCATGGAGCATGGGAAAATAGAGGGCCTACATCTTGCAAAACAAATTTTAATTCTTAGTGCACAGGGAGTGGCAGTAGAAGAAATCGCCAGGAAATGTGGTGTTACAACGGAACAAGTGAAGGAAGTGCTTGCTTAAACATATCACGAAATTTCCGAAATTGAGCCATTGTATGATTTGTATACTGCCGAGTAGATTATGCATATTGACAGAAGCATATATAATATAATATGAAAAGAACCATGTAATCCGGTACAGGATTTTGCGTTGCAGATGCTGATAGAAAAGCACAGGAGTGTATGCATGAATGAAATGGAACAATAACACGGTTAAACGATATATGGAAGCAGGCTTTGCGGTGCTGATCGTTCTTTCGCTCGGGCTGGCAGGAGCCACAGGCGTTTTATCACCACGGGCAGCTGAAAGGGAGCAGACTGAGGCGGCTGCCCAAAACGACAGCGCAAAAGCAAGTCAGGAAAATGAGAATAAGGATCCTGTAACAAACCCGGATACGGCAGAGACGCAGGAGACAATAGCGGACGGGCAGTATCCGATCATGGGAAGCAGCGATGTCACAGTTCAGGAGATGGTCGATTATTTTAATGCGTCCGGAGAAGAGTATCCTGCGGCAGAACTTTCCGAGGGCGGTGCAGATTCTATCGAGACGTTCTGCCAGATGTATTACGATGAGGCGACGGCGGAGGGAGTGCGTCCGGAGGTAGCATTTGCCCAGACAATGAAAGAGACAGGATTTCTTCAGTATGGCGGAGATGCTTCTATTGAGCAGTTCAATTTCGCAGGTCTGGGTACCACGGGAAACGGTGTGCCGGGCAATTCCTATCCGGATGTGCAGACAGGGATACGGGCGCAGATCCAGCATCTCAAGGCATACGCTACATCAGATTCACTGAATCAGGAGTGTGTGGATGACCGCTATGAGTATGTGAAGAAAGGTTCGGCACCATATGTGCAGTGGCTCGGGCAGCAGGAGAACCCGGAGGGGCTCGGCTGGGCTACGGGAGATAATTACGGATATGATATAGTGGGGATGATAGAAGAGATGAGTGAGTAAATTGATCAGTTCAGCCCGCGCCATTCGTAAAACCGCACTTCGTGCTTATCGCAGCTGACGCCGCTGTTTTACTCATTAACAGGCGCTCAGCTCATAAGGAATGGAGCGGGCTGATTCTTATGCAAGCATAAATCGAGCCCGTCCATCCCTGATGGCTGAACTGGAATCTTAAGATTTCCTAAACTTCTTGACAAAACGGCCTTGTGCGACTATAGTATTTGATAGTTAATTTTTAGTTAATACTATTGTAACAAAGGTGACGAGGAAGAGGAGTACACTGTTACTTCCGTCAGAGAGGACCGTCCGCGGGCTGAAAGGCGGTTTCGGAAAAGGACAGTGGAAGGTAGCTTTTGAACCGGATGGCTGAAGTGCATCTCCCCTGTCCGATCAGGAGAGACAGGAGTGCCGGATGCAGGTAAGCTGTCCCGGAGTGGTCCACGTTACAGGACTCAAGAGGTATATTTCCGGACAGGAGCGGACTGCTCAGGATTAAGGAAATGTATGAAATAAGGTGGTACCGCGGAATCTTCGCCCTTTACATTATGTAAAGGGCGTTTCTTTATGCAACTGTGAAAATTCCGTGAACACCGGAAGATACAGTCCGCCCTCCATAAGCATTCTAGCGCAAAGCGCGAAACTGGAGTGCGTAAGCACGACGAATGCGCATGATGCGGGGATAGGGGCGGACGGAAGAATTCGATGAGGGAGAGACAAGGAGAACACAATGAGTAAAGAATTAGCAAAGACTTATGATCCGAAAGCGATCGAAGAAAAACTGTATGACAAATGGTGCGAGAATAAATATTTCCATGCGGAAGTGGACCGCAGCAGAAAACCGTTTACAACGGTGATGCCGCCTCCGAATATCACAGGAAAGCTTCATATGGGGCACGCTCTTGACAATACACTTCAGGATATCCTGATCCGCTATAAGAGAATGGAGGGATATAATGCCCTGTGGATTCCGGGAACGGACCACGCAGCAATCTCTACTGAGGTAAAGGTGACGAACCAGTTGAAAGAAGAAGGAATCGATAAGAAAGAGCTGGGACGTGAGGGCTTCTTAAAGAGAACGTGGCAGTGGAAAGAGGAATATGCCGGAACAATCGAGAATCAGCTCAAGAAGCTGGGTATCTCCTGCGACTGGGACAGAGAGCGTTTCACCATGGATGAAGGATGTTCCAAGGCAGTTGAGGAAGTATTTATCAGCCTGTATAACAAGGGATATATTTATAAAGGTTCGAGGATCATCAACTGGTGTCCGAAGTGTAAGACTTCCCTTTCTGATGCAGAGGTAGAGCATGAGGATCAGGAAGGACACTTCTGGCATATCAAATATCCGATCGTAGGGACAGACCGTTTCCTTGAGATCGCGACGACACGTCCGGAGACTATGCTGGGCGATACGGCTATCGCCGTACATCCGGATGATGAGCGCTACAAAGACATTGTAGGAAAGAATGTGATCCTGCCGCTGGTAGGGCGCGAGATTCCGATCGTGGCGGATTACTATGTGGATAAAGAGTTCGGTACAGGTGCAGTGAAGATCACGCCGGCACACGACCCGAATGACTTCGAGGTGGGCAAGCGTCATAACCTGCCGGAGATCAACATCATGAACGACGATGCCACCATCAATGAAAACGGCGGGAAATATGCAGGTATGGACCGCTATGAGGCGAGAGAAGCTATCGTTAAAGAACTGGATGAGCAGGGATATCTCGTAAAAGTCGTTCCCCACACGCATGCAGTGGGAACTCATGACCGCTGTGGTACGACAGTGGAGCCGCTGATCAAACAGCAGTGGTTCGTGAAGATGGAGGAACTGGCAAAACCTGCCATCAATGCATTAAAGAACGGCGAGCTTAAATTTGTTCCGGACCGTTTTGACAAGATTTATCTGCACTGGCTGGAGAATATCAAAGACTGGTGTATTTCCCGTCAGATCTGGTGGGGACACAGGATTCCGGCATACTACTGTGACGAGTGCGGCGAAATTGTCGTTGACCGCCACGCGCCGGAGAAGTGCCCGAAGTGCGGAGGCACGCATTTCACACAGGACGAGGACACGCTGGATACATGGTTCTCATCAGCCCTGTGGCCGTTCTCCACACTGGGATGGCCGGAAAAGACAGAGGATCTGGACTATTTCTATCCGACGGATGTACTTGTGACAGGATATGACATTATCTTCTTCTGGGTGATCCGTATGGTATTTTCAGGATATGCACACACCGGAAAATCACCGTTCCACACAGTACTTATCCACGGACTGGTACGTGATTCCCAGGGACGCAAGATGAGTAAATCTCTCGGAAACGGTATCGATCCGCTGGAGATCATCGATAAATACGGCGCTGATGCACTCAGGCTTACGCTCGTTACCGGAAACGCTCCGGGCAACGATATGCGCTTCTACAACGAGAGGGTAGAGGCGAGCCGTAATTTCGCGAACAAGGTATGGAACGCATCCCGTTTCATCCTTATGAATATGAAAGATGAAGCGGTCATTGAGAAACCGGACGATGCGCTGCTCACGCCGGCTGACCGCTGGATCCTCTCCGCGGTGAACACACTGGCAAAAGACGTGACAGAGAATATGGATAAATACGAGCTCGGTATCGCGGTACAGAAGGTATATGACTTTATCTGGGATGAATTCTGCGACTGGTATGTAGAACTGGCGAAATACCGTATTTATCATGCCGATGAAGACCCGAAAGCCGCAGACTGCGTCCTGTGGGTACTGAAGACGGTCCTCGGTCAGGCCCTGAAACTGCTCCATCCGTTCATGCCGTTTATCACAGAGGAAATCTACAGTGCACTTGTGCCTGAAGAAGAGTCCCTGATGATGTCAGAGTGGCCGAAGTACAAAGACGAGTGGAATTTCCCGGCAGACGAGAACGTGATGGAACATGTGAAAGCGATCACAAAAGGTATCCGAAACATCCGCTCTGAGATGGATGTGCCGAACAGCAGAAAGACGAAAGTATATATCGTCTGCACACAGGAAGGACTCTGCAGCGGTATCGGAGCGGTCAGCGAATCTGTGAAGCCGCTGATGATGGCAAATGAGATCCTGATCCAGGGTGACAAAGAAGGAATCGCAGACAGCGCGGTATCGGTTGTAGTTCCGGATGCGGTTGTCTATCTGCCGCTGGAAGATCTGGTAGATTTTGAGCAGGAACGCGAGAGACTGGCAAAAGAAGAAGCAAGGTTAAATAAGGAGATAAAGAGAGCGCAAGGTATGCTCTCCAATGAAAAATTCGTGAGCAAGGCTCCGGCAGACAAGGTTCAGGCTGAGAGAGACAAGCTGGAGAAATACACACAGATGCTCGAGCAGGTAAAAGAGAGGATAGCAGGACTTGCTAAATAGTCCGGAGGAAGTTCTCT
>DYCJ01000032.1:5426-12931 GCA_019418195.1 Clostridiales bacterium
TGAAACGCATTCATATCAGAAAACCTGATATCAAAGGATTTTTTACAAAAGTCAGAAATCTCAAAAAAGAGGATATCAAGCGGCATTTTAAGGAGAAGAAAGAGCGCAGGCAGCGCATACTGGAAGAACGGCGGAACAGCAGGTTTGCGAAGAAGATGCAGCCGGTCTATAAATGGATGAACAGACTTTCCCTGCCGCTTCAGTTTCTCCTTGCATGTGTGATCAACTTTTTGATCGAAGTGGTTTCAAGGCTTTCCTTATTCGAGGCGTGGGATTATCTCGTGGGGACGCCGCTTGTATTTTTGTACAACGCATTTATGATATTTACCACTTTTATGATCGTTTATCTGTTCCGGCGCAGAGTATTTGCCAGGATCCTGCTCAGTGTGTTCTGGCTGTTTCTGGGAATCTGTAACGGCTATCTTCTCACCAAGAGGGTCACGCCGTTTAACGCACAGGATTTGAAAGTGCTGTCCGATGCACTGGAACTGACCGGAAATTATTTCAATACATTTGAGCTGATCATGATTATCATTGGCGTGGTGGCTGTCGTATTCTGGGTTGTCTCCATGTGGAGAAGGGGCGGACAGTTCACCGGGAAGATGCACAGGATCATTGCTCTGTGCGGCGTCGGAGTCTCATTTGCGGCATGTCTGTGGCTGACGGATGTGGCAATTGATAAACGCGTTATTTCCAATTATTTTGGAAATATTGCTTTTGCATATGAAGACTACGGGTTTCCATACTGCTTTTCAGCCAGCCTGTTCAATACAGGTATCAATGAACCGGCAGGATACAGTGAAGAGACGATGAACGAGATTACGGATAACGGAGAGCTGACGCAGAGCAGTACCGGGCTTTCAGAGGATGAGATGCCAAACATTATGTTTGTGCAGCTCGAATCTTTCTTTGATCCTACGGAAGTGGAGTGGCTGCGTTTTTCAGAAGATCCGATCCCGAATTTAAGAAAACTCTTTGAGGAGTATTCGACGGGGTATTTCAAAGTTCCGTCAGTAGGTGCCGGTACGGCAAATACAGAGTTCGAAGTGCTCACAGGCATGAGTATGCGTTTCTTCGGTCCGGGTGAATACCCATATAAGACTTACGCGAAGTTTAATCAGATGGAGAGTGCCGCCAGTGCGCTGAAGGCTCTCGGTTATGGCGCAGAGGCGCTTCATAACAACGGAGGAAACTTCTATAGCCGTGCACAGGTATTTAACAAGATGGGATTCGATCATTTTACGAGTAAGGAGTTTATGAACATCCTGCAGACAACGCCCAAAGGATGGGCGACGGATGATATCCTTGTGCCAAATATCATGGAATCCATGGATACGACCGAAGGACAGGATTTTGTCTTTACCATAAGTGTGGAAGGACACGGAGAATATCCAACGGAGAAAGTCCTCGAGAATCCGGAGATCGTTGTCAGCGGAGTCGAGAATGAGGGCGAGAGAAATGCATGGGAGTACTATGTCAATCTCGTCCATGAGATGGATAAGTTTGCCGGCGAACTGATCGAGGCGGTAGAGTCCAGAAACGAGCCTACGGTACTCGTGTTCTACGGAGACCACCTTCCGACTATGGATCTGGAGGCAAAAGACCTTAAGAGCCGGTATCTCTATAATACGAACTATGTCATCTGGGACAATATCGGTCTGGAAAAGGAAGATGAGAACATTGCCGCATATCAGATCATGGCAGAGGTGTTTGACCGGCTGGACATCCATTCAGGGACAGTGTTCAATTACCATCAGCAGCGCCGTGAGACAAAAGATTATCTTGCGGATCTGGAGCTGCTCCAGTATGATATGATGTACGGCGACCAGTATGTATACGGAGACTCCGGCATGCCGGTTCCGGAGGAACATATGGTCATGGGCGTTAAAGACGCGGAGATTTCCCAGATGGTCGTCCAGGCTGACGGTACGACTTACAGTATCTACGGAGATAATTTCACTAAGCAGAGTAAAGTTTATATAAACGGCGAAAAACAGACTACGACATTCCTGAATAATACAAGGCTGGACCTTAAGGACTCTGAGATCGAAGACGGCGATACCGTGATGGTGGCACAGGTGGGATCCAGCAATACTATATTCAGGGAATCAAAGACTTATATATACAGTGACAACACCCTCACAGAAGTGCCGGCAGATCCGGATGCTCCTCAGAACGGGAGGCAGGCGTTTGTCGATCAGGAAGAAGAACAGGAAGAATGACATACGACGAGGCAGTAGGATATATACTGGAAATTCCTAAATTTACAAAAAAGAATGATGCGGTGCACACGAAAACTTTTCTGAAATATCTGGGGAATCCGCAGAAAGATCTGAAAGTGATCCATGTGGCCGGAACCAACGGAAAAGGATCCGTGTGTGCCTATCTTGACGGGATGCTCCGTTCGGAAGGAAAACGGACGGGGCTTTTTACTTCTCCGCATCTGGTGAAGATCAATGAGAGAATCGCCATTGACGGTGCACCTGTCGATGACGGCACGTTTACCCGGCTTTTCGAAAATACACTCAGGGCAGTCCGGGCTATGGAAAAAAGCGGACTTTCCCATCCGACCTTCTTTGAATTTCTTCTGGGAATGGCATTGTGTGCTTTCCGGGAAGCAGGCGTGGAATACGCAGTTCTCGAGACAGGCCTGGGCGGCAGGCTGGATGCTACCAGTGCGGTAGAGCCGCCCCTTGTCTGCGTGATCACTTCCATCGGCTATGACCACATGCAGTATCTCGGAGACACGCTTTCTGAGATCGCAGCGGAGAAAGCCGGGATCATCCGGCCCGGTGTGCCTGTTTTTTATGCCGCATCCACGGAGGAAAGCGACAGAGTCATTGAAAAGACAGCGGAGAAAAACGGGAGCTTCTGTAAAAAAATCGGGAAAGATGCGTACGAAATTCTCGGAATCGAGGACAAACATATTGCATTTTCCTGTTTCAGTGATTATTATGGAAATACCACGTGGAAATTAGACAATACCGGAATATATCAGCCGGGCAATGCAATGCTCGCCATGGAAGTGATGAGATACCTCTTCAGGGAAAATGCCCGTACAGCGCGGTGGAGAGAGGTCCTGTCAGAATTAAAATGGGCCGGCAGGATGGAAGAGATCCTGCCCGGAGTGTATGTTGACGGGGCACACAATATAAGCGCGGTTGAGGCGTTTTTGCAGAGTATTCCGCAGGATGAACAGGGGAATATCATATTATTTTCCGCGGTGAAGGACAAAGAATATGAGAAGATGGCAGCCGCGCTGTGCAGAAATCTGCGGACAGATATATATGTTGTGACACATATTGACGATCCCCGCGGAACGAGAACAGAGCAGCTGGGAAATATCTTCAGGAAATATACGGATCGTCCTGTCATAGTCAGAGAGTCGGTGGAAGATGCACTTTTATGGACGCTCCAAAACAGAGAAAGCCGCAGGGTATACTGCCTGGGCTCTCTGTATCTGACGGGGATGATAAAGGAATTGATTCAGGAGGTAAAGTCAGATGCTGAATTACGAAGAAGAGTTAAAGAAGTTCAAACCAAGTCTTGAAGTAGAAGAGATCGAGGATGCAGTCTATCAGGAAGATCTCTCGGATGTGACAGACCTGCTGAAACAGGTTATGGAACAGAAGAAGTAAGTACAGAAAGCGTAATGGTGGATATAGATGGATTATACGAAAAAGATCGTATATCAGTCCAACTACTGGTATAACGATGGTTTGCGAAAGGCCCAGATCCGGGACATGTCCGGCGCGATCGTCTCGCTGCGGCGCAGTCTGCAGTTTAACAGGGAGAACATTGCAGCCAGAAATCTCCTGGGACTGGTCTACTACGGGATCGGGGAAGTGCCGGAGGCACTGGTGGAATGGATCATCAGCAAGAATCTGCGCTCCTATAATAATATAGCAGACTATTACATCAATACGGTGCAGGCGTCTGCCAGGGAACTCGAAACGATCAATCTTGCGATAAAGAAATATAATCAATGTCTGGCATACTGTCAGCAGAATGGAGAGGATCTGGCGATCATCCAGCTGAAGCAGGTGGTCTCGTCCCATCCGACTTTCCTGAAAGCACACCAGCTGCTGGCCCTTCTCTACCTGCATACAGGGCAGTATACGCGGGCACGCCAGATGGTCCGGCAGGCAAGAAAACTGGATACAGGAAATGAGCTTACGCTGAAATATATGCATGAGCTTACACATCAGAGAGGAAAACAGCGGCGCAGGACCGGGAAAAAGAAAGAGGATGCCGTAGAGTACAGTCTGGGAAATGAAACGATCATCCAGCCGAAGCATTCCAGAGTCAAGGAAATGGCAAGCCATCTCGCGGTGGCTAATATCTTCATCGGTGCGGCGATCGGTGCTGCAGTCATATGGTTCCTTGTGGCGCCGGCTGTAAACCAGTCACAGAACGAACGGATGAATGACCAGATGCGCAACTACAGTGACCAGATCAAAACGCTGGAAGCACAGGTCAGCGCCCAGACAAGAACTCTGGATAATTACCGGGCGTCAGGAGAAGAGGTAGAGGCTGATGCAAACCAGGCTCAGACGACACAGGACAGTTATGAGAGTCTTATGACAGTCGTGGACCAGTACAATTCGGGAGAATACAGTTATGCTACAATGGCAGATACCCTGATCGGCATTAACCGGGATTCTCTCGGAGAGAGTGGACAGGCCCGCTATGATGAGCTGACGAATGAGATATACCCGAGCGCATGCGATACGAATTTCTCTACAGGAACAGAGGCTTTGGATGCAGGCAATTACCAGGGGGCTATTGATGCCCTTGTGAAAGTTGTCAGCATGAATGCCGGATATAACGACGGGCAGGCACTTTTTAATCTTGCACAGGCATATATGGGAAATGGCGACAATAAAAATGCAGTTACATATTTCCAGAGAGTCGTAGATGAGTATGGAGATTCGGAATATGCCGGAGAGGCACAGACAAATCTGGATACCCTTTCAGCTGCCACGGATGACGGCTCTTCGGATAGTGGGACGGCGGCTGACAGTTCATCAGATACCGGCACTTCCGGGGATGGCGGCGAATAAGAGACAGCGGACAGAATGAGTGTATTATACGAGATACATACAGACCATACAGATAAAAGAAAAAGAAACACGTAAGAGAAGGATATACCGGTTGGTATATCCTTTTTGCATGTACGATCAGATGCGAATGAAAACGAGGAGGAGTAGAAATGAAATATCAGGTTCAGGAGAACTGTCTGACGATCTATCTGCCGCGGGAGGTAGATCACCATAACGCAGAGGAGATCAAGCGGGAGGCGGACGCCGTGATAGACAGGAATCATATCAAATATGTGATTTTTGACTTTGACAGGACGGACTTTATGGACAGTTCAGGAATAGGGGTTATCATGGGACGCTATAAGACAGTCAGTCTGATCGGAGGAGAGGTATGGGCAGTCCATACCAATGCCAGGATCAAAAAAATACTGACGCTGTCAGGTGTGACAAAAATAATGCAGATCTATGAGGAGGAAAGAATATGAGAAATACGAATGAAATGGAGATCAGATTTGACAGCCGTTCTGAGAATGAGGGGTTTGCAAGAGTGGCAGTGGCATCATTTATGACACAGCTCAATCCCACTGTGGAGGAGGTGGCAGACGTCAAGACAGCTGTATCTGAGGCAGTGACGAATGCGATCATACACGGTTACGAAAATGAAGTGCACAAGGTGAGCATCCGGTGCAGGATAGCGGATAACGTACTTACAGTGGAAGTCATCGACAACGGGAAAGGGATAGAAGATGTGGAACAGGCCATGCAGCCCATGTTCACCACCTTGCCGGAGCAGGACCGGTCCGGAATGGGATTTGCATTCATGGAAGCATTCATGGACAGCGTAGAAGTGGAATCTGAGCCGGGAAGAGGGACCCGTGTGAAGATGAAGAAGACCGTCGGAAAAGGAAGGGAGATATGGACCACACAATCGCTTTGATCAGGAAATCACACGACGGGGATAAAGAGGCGAGAGAACAGCTCGTAGAGGAAAATATCGGCCTGATCTGGTGCGTTGTAAAACGTTTTGGCGGGCGCGGTGTGGAGACGGAGGATCTCTTCCAGATCGGGAGCATCGGTCTGCTCAAGGCAATCGATAAGTTTGACCTGTCTTATGATGTGAAATTTTCCACGTATGCGGTTCCCATGATCTCCGGCGAGATCAAACGTTTCCTGCGGGACGACGGGATGATCAAAGTCAGCCGTTCTCTGAAAGAGCTTGCATACAAAAGCCTTAAGGCAGGAGAAAAACTGACGGACAGGCTGGGGAGAGAGCCTACAATGGAGGAACTGTCAGAAGAACTGGGGGTTGAGAAAGAAGAACTGGTACAGGCTATGGAGGCAGGCGGAGAGGTGGATTCTCTCTACCGGCCGATCCACCAGAAAGAGGGAAGCGAAATCCGGCTTCTCGACAAAATCGAAGAAAAAGAAAAAAGCGAAGATAAGATCCTTGACCGGATGGTGCTGAATGAACTGCTGGAAACATTAAATGCGCAGGAGCGCAGGCTCATATATCTGCGTTATTTTGCCGACCGGACACAGTCTGATGTAGGAAAGATCATGGGAATATCCCAGGTGCAGGTGTCGAGAATGGAAAAACGGATCATGGAGAATCTGAAGAAGAGAAGCATGTAAGCAGGTAAAAGAGCTGCAAAAATCTTTCCGTATGTATAATTTGTCTGCAAACTACAATACTAATCCACAGAAAGGACAGGTGGATGTGATGGATGACGGACAGAAAAAAATATGGATATGCCTGCTTATCGTAATCCTGGCGGCAGTGGTGATCGGCATTCTCTACTATTTCAGTGCGCCGACAGAACATAGCAGCGAGGGATTTCTGATCCGGGCAGAGTATGGGCAATGTGAGATGCTTTTGGATACAGCTTCGGAAGAAGCCTGCAGTGGAGTGATTCTTCTGTCAGAGGAGGGCAATAATGGCATCTGAGAATAAGATACTCTATATCAAGGGCGGACGCGATGTGGAAGTGACAAAACCCGACGTAACGCTTGGAGATCTCCTGAGTATGGAGTGTACGGACAAGCTGATGCTGGCAAAGGTCAGGACGCTTAAAATTGTCAGGTTTAAGAAGAGCGGGAGACAGAGATGTGTGGTCTCGGTACTCAAGATCATAGCCTGTATCCACGAAAAATTTCCGCAGGCGGATGTTCAGAATCTGGGAGAGACAGATATCATCGTGACCTACGAGGATCAGAAGACACCGGCTTATGCATGGCATATCATAAAGACAGTGTTTGTTGCGGCAGTGACATTTTTCGGAGCAGCATTTTCTATCATGGCATTTAACAATGATGTAGACGTGACAAAGCTTTTTGAACAGATTTATGAGCTCGTGACCGGGCAGGAGACAAATGGTTTTACAATCCTGGAGATTACTTATTCTGTGGGAGTTGCTGCAGGGATCCTGATCTTTTTCAATCATTTTGGAAAGAAGCGCTTTACTG
>DYCJ01000032.1:12941-14685 GCA_019418195.1 Clostridiales bacterium
CTCCCATGGAGATTCAGATGCGGCTGTATGAGAATGATATCCAGACGACATTGATCGAGAATTCGGAGCGGAGAGGAGAAGAAATCGATGTGGGCACAACAGATACTTCTGGCAGCAGTCGGTCTTAGCGCCGGGGTCGCCGTGTCAGGCGGCCTTTTTTCTTTGATCGTGGAATTAGGCGTGATCGCAGACTTTGCTGACCGGACCCATACCGGGGACAAAGTGCTTTTCTATGAGGACTGCACGGCGGCAGGTGGTATTCTGGGGAATTTAATCTACGTGTTTCAGATAGGAATTCCGGCGGGAGACTGGGGACTCGGAATCTTTGGCGTCTTTGCCGGGATCTTTGTCGGATGCTGGTCTATGGCCCTGGCGGAGATACTGAATGTATTTCCCGTATTTATGCGCCGCGCACGGATCGTGCGGTATATGTCAGCCTTTGTGATCAGTCTGGCAGTGGGGAAAGGAATGGGTGCATGCCTGTTTTTCTTTCAGGGGTGGTAAATGTAAAAAAACTTTCAAAAAATGTATTTACGAAAATTTTACTTACATTTTATTGGTTCATGATATCAGTCTGACATTAAGCTCTTTATAATATGTACTAACAGTTCAGTCATTTGTGCGGTTTTACGAATGGCGCGGCTGAACTGTCCAACTGATAATAAGTAAGAGAGTAAATGGAGGAAACAATCATGAATCCACAGAACAAGATTTCACAGTCACAGAAATTGATGGTATTTGTTCTTTCAATGTCACTTTACGGACTGGCTACTTTATTTACAGAGCTGATCCCGTCTTTTCAGGTCGGTATCGTGGAATTCTCAGTCGAGTATTTCCTGTTTATACCGCTGACGCTGGCAATGCTCTTTGACCCGCTTTCCGCAGGCTTAGGTGCTGCAACGGGAGAACTTGTATTCAGCGAGATCATGCTGGGACAGTTCGGAGGGCTTGGAGAGCTGGAGAAATTCCTTACCGTTACGATCGGTGTATATGTCGCAGGCCGCCTTGTAAAAAATCCGAAAAACCGTGCGGCTGTCGCAGGCGCTTCCATCTTCGGCGTGTTCCTTCAGCTTTTTATGGGAACCGTGGTAGATATCCTGAAGGTACAGTTTGCAGTAGAAGACTTTGAGGCTGTCGCAGGACTTCCGGAAAGTGTATTTGCAACAGAAGGCTTCGCCTGTCTTAATGACCTGCTGTTCTCCGGCATCCTCTTTTGTATGCTCCCGACAATGTTCCTTGTACCGAAGCTCTACGGCAAGATCGAGCCGCTGCTTGGCATGAAGCCGCGTGATGAGAAGACGATGACAGGGAGCGCACTTTCTGCTAAATCTATCGTACTTTGTCTCGTGGGATTCGTTGTCGCGATCGTAGCACAGCTTCTGGCAAAAGGCGGATATGCGCTGATCGACTGGGAGGCTGCATGGGCTGAGAGCACAACGGCGATCATAATCGCGATCATTGCGGCAGCAGTCGTCGCGCTGATCGTGATCGGCGTGATCCGCAGCAGAGCAAGGAACAGACAGGCAGCATAAGATAAGTATAAGCAACAGAAAGTATACGAATTAAGAGATAACGTAACAGGAAGGTGCCCGCAAGTGAGTATTATAGAGATCAGAAATCTAACATTTACATACCCGGGGGCATCAGAGCCGACATTAAAAAATGCATCAGCAGTGATTGAAAAGGGGGATTTCCTTGCGATCGTTGGAAACAACGGCTGCGGGAAATCTACTCTTTGCAAGAC
>DYCJ01000032.1:14695-16792 GCA_019418195.1 Clostridiales bacterium
GTCCCTCACTTTATCGTCGGTGATATGGACGGCGATGTCATCATCGACGGTTTGAATACAAAAGAACAGGAAATCGGCACGCTGGCCCGCAAGGCGGGATATGTCTATCAGGATTTTGAAAACCAGATCGTATGCCCCACCGTGCTGGAAGACGCCTCTTATGCGTGCCTGAATTACGCCATGCCGGATTATGAGGAAAAAGGGAAAGAAGCGCTGAACGTCTGCGGCCTTTCTTCCAAGATCGGCGATTATGTGTGGCAGCTCTCGGGAGGACAGAAGCACCTTCTTGCCCTGGCGGGAACCGCGGCGTTAAGCCCGGATATCCTGATCCTCGACGAACCCATCGCCCAGCTGGACCCCGCCCATGCGGACGGCATCTATGAGGTGCTTAAAAGACTGAATGAGAAATACGGCAAGACCATTATCGTGATCGAGCATCACACAGACTACATAGTAAAATACTGTAAGGACGTCATGCTCCTGAAAGACGGAGGCGTACAGTGGGTGCTGCCTGCAAAAGAGGCCATGCGGCGTACAGCAGAACTGCAGGGATGCAATATCTTTCCTCCACAGGTGGCGATCGCAGCCGAGCGTATGATCGATGCAGGACTTCTCCCGAAAGAGCCGTTCCTTCAGAAAGAAGAGGAGCTCCCGGTGGATGTGGCGGAGGGAGTCCGCGTATTTACACCTTATCTTAAAAGTAAAGGCCCGGCATACAAGCAGCCGCTGCAAAGGGAACTGAAGAGAGACACAATCGTCGACTTTAAGAACGTGACGGTAAAATACCGCGCAGTCAAAGGCGAACCGCCGAAGATCTTTGACGACTTTTCTCTTCAGATCGGCAAGGGAGAGAAGATCGCCCTGATCGGTTCCAACGGAGCCGGAAAATCTACGATGCTCAAGATGATGATGGGCCTGATCCGTCCGGAATCCGGTCAGGTGCTTTTAAACGATCGGCCGACTGCGGATCTCCCGAAAGAGGAACTGGGCCGTACGATCTCCATGGTGTACCAGAATCCGGAGGAAATGTTCATCAAAGATTCCATCCGCAAGGATATCGAGTACGCTATGATGGTGAGAAAGGTCGAAGATTATCAGAAGAGGACGGATGAACTGCTTGAGATGTTCCGTCTCACAGATCTGCAGGACCGGGATGGCAGGCTGTTATCCGGCGGACAGATGCGGCGCGCTTCCCTGGCCATCGGGATCGCGCTGCAGCCGGAGATCCTGCTCCTCGACGAGCCTACGGCTAATCTTGACATTGCTACCAGAAGAGAGATCATGAAGACGCTCCAGATGCTCAAAGGCATTACGGATACAGTGGTGATCGCTACCCATGATATGCAGCTTGTGTGCGACTGGGCGGAACGGCTGATCGTCCTTTCTGCCGGATATGTGATCGCGGACGGAACGAAAGAAGAAATCTTTGCCGATATGTACGTCCGCCAGCAGGTGGGGATCCGGCCGCCTCAGATCTGTGATATGGGCAGGGCGCTGGGGATCGAGAATCCGTGCTTTACGATCGATGAATTTATGGACTATTTCCGGGGTGAAAAATATGCGTAAACTTTCAGAGAATATATTAGATAATTTTTCTATGGACTTCCTGAGAAATCAGGTGCTCAAAAACGCTTACGGCAATGATGATACTGTGATCGCGAAAATGGATCCGCGTATCCTCCTTGTCTGGTATCTGTTCTTCGGGCTTGTTCCGTGGTTCTTGAACGATGTAGTCCTTCTGTTGGGAATTTTCCTTTTTGTGGCGCTCACCACCCGTGCTGCAAAGGTGGCCCCGCTGGTGCTTTTCTTGTTCTGCATCGGTGTATTTTCACAGACCGGTTATCTCTTTATCGTGGCCCTGTTCTTCGGCGGGAATACGGAAACCATTGCGCCATTGCTTGTGATGACGCTGAAAGTAGCGGCTGTGTCCCTTGCATCCATCACTGTATTTTCCGGACTTGACCCGGATCGTCTGGCAAACGGTCTGCTCTGGTTCGGGTGCCCGGGACAGCTTTCTTTCAGTATATCTTTCGCCTACCGTATCCTGCCGGTCCTGATGGAGGAGTTCCAGAATATCCTGTTGTCCTACCGTCTCAG
>DYCJ01000320.1:0-594 GCA_019418195.1 Clostridiales bacterium
GCGTCTACGGAAATTATCAACCTGCAGGCAATACTGAATCTGCCGAAAGGAACGGAGCATTTTCTGACAGATGTCCACGGGGAATACGAGGCTTTTGCCCATGTGTTGAAGAACGGATCCGGCTCTGTACGCCGCAAGATCGATGATGTGTTCGGAAATACAATGAGTATCAGGGATAAACGATCCCTTGCAACACTGATTTATTATCCGAAGCAGAAGATGGATATGATCAAAACGACAGAGACGAACATGGATGACTGGTACAGGGTGCACCTTTATCTATTGATAGAGGTGAGCAAGCGTGCAGCGAGCAAGTATACCAGATCGAAGGTCAGAAAGGCGCTTCCGAAAGATTTTGCCTATGTGATCGAGGAACTGATCACTGAGAAAGCAGAAGTGAGCGATAAAGAATCCTACTATAATGAAATTATTTCTACTATCATAAGGATAGGGCGGGCAGAAGATTTCATTGTGGCGATCTCAGAGCTGATCCAGAGGCTTGTTGTGGATCATCTCCATATCGTGGGAGATATTTACGACAGAGGTCCGGGACCGCATATTATAATGGACAAACTTATGACATATCATTCACTT
>DYCJ01000320.1:604-2291 GCA_019418195.1 Clostridiales bacterium
TCCTGTGGATGGGTGCATCAGTTGGCCAAAGAGGATGTATCGCCAATGTGATCCGGATCTGTGCAAGGTATGGCAATCTGGATATCCTGGAAGACGGGTACGGGATCAACCTGCTTCCGCTGGCAACATTTGCCCTCAAAGTATATAAAGACGACCCGTGTACCTGTTTCAGACTGAAAGTGCCGGACCGGCCGGATACTGATGAGATGCAGATGAATCTCAGGATCCACAAAGCAATATCCATTATACAGTTTAAAGTTGAGGGACAGATCATTCAAAGACAGAAGTCTTTCCACCTCGATAACCGTGCACTGCTGCACCGGATCGATTATGAGAAAGGAACAATAGAGCTGGAGGGGAAAGAGTATAAGCTCCTGGATACATATTTCCCGACGATAGATCCTGAAGATCCGTACATGCTGACAGAAGAAGAGGAGGATATCATGGAACGTCTGGAAAAGGCGTTCACCAACTGCGAGAAACTTCAGCAGCATATGCGCTTTTTATTGGCAAAAGGAAGTCTCTATAAGGTATATAACGATAATCTCCTCTATCACGGATGCGTGCCCCTTGATCAGGACGGCAGTCTGAAAGAGACAGAAGTCTACGGGAAGAAATACCGGGGCAGAGAGCTCTATGATACACTGGATGCCTATGTGAGGAAGGGGTTCTTTGCTCTTGATAAAAAGGAGCGGGAAGACGGCAGGGACATCATGTGGTATATCTGGCTCCATCCGGATTCCCCGCTGTTCGGGAAAAACAAGATGGCGACTTTTGAACGGTATTTTATTGCGGAAAAGGAAACACATGTAGAGAAGAAGAACCCGTATTATTCATACATAGAAAATGAAAAAGTCATCGACAATATCATGAGGGAATTTGGTCTTGATCCTGTGGATGGACATATTGTCAACGGACACGTGCCGGTCAAGAGAAAAGACGGAGAGAGCCCGGTCAAATGCGGCGGAAAAGTTATGGTCATTGACGGAGGTTTTTCCAAGGCGTATCAGAAACAGACCGGGATCGCGGGATATACGCTCATTTATAATTCTTACGGACTTCTGCTGGTGGCACATGAGCCATTTGAGTCCACGGAAGATGCGATTGAAAAAGAAAATGATATCCACTCAGAACTGACAGTTGTCCAGAGAGTCCGTGACCGTATCCTGGTAGGTGATACGGACAATGGCAGGGAACTTAAAGAACAGGTAAAAGATCTGGAGCAGCTGCTTGCAGCTTACAGAAATGGCGAGATTATTGAAAAACTATAGAAAAGGTGCAACTGATTATGGAAAAAGAACAGCAGAACCAGACGGAAAAAGTGTCGGAAGCCCTGCAGATCTATCTGAATGAGATCGGGCAGATCCCGCTTTTGAGCGAGGAGGAAGAACGGGATCTCGGAGAAAAAAGTGCCCGGGGAGACGAGGAGGCCAGAAAGAGACTTTCGGAGGGAAATTTAAGACTCGTTGTCTCTCTGGCGAAGCATTATACAGGCAGAGGGGTCCCGCTCATGGATCTGATCCAGGAAGGCAATATGGGACTGATGCGGGCAGTTGAAAAATATGATTATACAAAAGAAAACCGCTTTTCCACTTACGCCTCATGGTGGATCAAAGAAGCCATGCAGAGGGCGATAGACCAGCAGTCCCGTGAAATCCGCGTTCCGGTGCATGTGGCAGAGAACATG
>DYCJ01000321.1 GCA_019418195.1 Clostridiales bacterium
TCTTCCTCCGTCCGTGGATACGTGAATTGTCTGTGCTGTATCAATCTGTTTTGTGCTGTTTTTCAATTATGAGCCTGTACGGAAAACACGGATTTATATCTTAATGATCTTCCTCGGGCATTTCTCCGCGCATACGCCGCAGTTCGTACATTTATCTGCGTCGATGTGTGCGAGGAAGTTGCTTACCGTGATAGCGCCTGCCTCACAGTTCTTTTCACAGAGACGGCAGCCGATACATCCTACCTGGCATACATCCATCAGTGCTTTACCTTTTTCATTAGAATTACACTGAACGAACGTCTGCTGCTTGTACGGAATCAGTTCGATCAGATGTTTCGGACAGGCAGCTACACATTTGCCGCAGGCCTTGCAGGCTTCTTTGTCTACGACTGCAATACCGTCCACGATATGGATCGCGTCAAAGGGGCAGGCAGCCACGCAGGAGCCATAACCAAGACACCCGTATGCACAGCCTTTCGCGCCGCCGTCCTGCATCTGGCTTGCCATGACACAGTCCTTGATTCCGCAATATTCATATTCTGTCTTTGCCTTTTCACAGGTACCGCCGCATTTTACAAATGCGACTTCCCTTTCCTGCTCTCCTGCATCTACGCCCATGATCGCGCCGATTTTCTCAGCTACAGGGGCACCGCCTACCGGGCATCCGCCGACTTCGGCTTCACCGGCCACGATTGCCGCGGCAAGGCCGGAACATCCGGCATAACCGCATCCGCCGCAGTTATTTCCCGGCAGTACTTCCAGGATAGCATCTTCTCTCTCATCTGTCTCTACAGCAAACGCTTTGTCGGATACTCCGAGGAAGATGCCGATGAACAGTCCTGTAGCGCCGACTACGACGACGGCCAGAATAATTCCTATTATACTCATATCATCTTCCCTCCTATATCAATCCTGAGAATCCGAAGAATGCAATCGCCATCAGACCTGCTGTCACGAGTACGATCGGAGTTCCTTTAAAGGATTCCGGTACATCATTGTGCTCTGTCTTTTCACGGATACCTGCCATAAGTACGATGGAAACAAGGAATCCCGCTGCGGTTGCAAATCCGTTTACAACACCAGTCAGAAGTCCGTAGCCACTCTCTACATTTGTCAATGCAACACCGAGAACAGCACAGTTTGTTGTGATGAGCGGCAGATAGACACCGAGTGCATTGTAGAGAGACGGTATGGATTTCTTTAAAAACATTTCGACAAACTGTACCAGTGCCGCGATGACAAGGATGAATACGATCGTGTTCAGATATTCAAGCTCCCCGCCCATAATGTTCGGATTGCCGAGAATGAATTTATAGATCAGCCCGGTCACAAAAGATGCGATCGTGATGACAAATACCACGGCGCCGCCCATTCCGGCAGCTGTCTTAACATTTTTAGAAACTCCCAGGAACGGACATATTCCGAGGAACTGGCTGAGTACAACGTTATTAACGAACGCAGAACCGACTGCGATCAAAAGTAATTCCTGCATTTAAGCCTCCTCCTCTTCTGTCTTTTTATCTGTATCTTTCTCTGTACCGGAAGCTGCTGCGGAAACAGTTTCTGCTACTGCGAGATGTCCGCCGCAGATGCCACGGCTACCACATGAAGCGCATCCCTCGCCGCAGCCCGCGGTTTTCGGAACCTCCTTGCCCTTCTTTGCCAGATTCTTCTTCACTTTGTTCTGAAGAGCGACCAGACAGGCAAGTACAAAGAATGCACCCGGAGCAAGGATGAAGATCGTAAATGGTTCATAGGAGTCCGGCATAACCTGTATGCCGAAGATCTGTCCTGCGCCGATCAGTTCTCTTACGATACCGATACACGTCAGACCTACTGTGAATCCGAGCCCCATACCGATACCGTCAAATATGGACGGAAGCACCGGATTCTTTGATGCGTAGCTCTCCGCACGTCCGAGGATGATACAGTTTACCACGATCAGCGGTATATAAAGTCCAAGAGAGTCATACAGACTCGGGACGAATCCTTCCAAAAGGAAATCCACAATCGTCACGAAAGATGCAACAACTACAATAAATGCCGGCATTCTCACAGAGTCCGGTATGATCTTTCTCAGCATGGAGATCAGCATATTTGACATGATCAGCACAGCTGTTGTAGAAAGTCCCATCCCGATACCGTTGGTGGCGGATGTGGTGACCGCCAGAGTCGGACACATTCCGAGCATGAGGACGAATGTCGGGTTTTCTTTTACAAGTCCGTTAAAAATACGTTCTGTACATTTATTCATTG
>DYCJ01000322.1:0-1043 GCA_019418195.1 Clostridiales bacterium
GGATATATCGCATTTCATTCTTTGCCTAATTTATGGTATATCTTCAGGAAGATTCCGGAGGAGACAAGAAGATTATGGTTAGAAAAAATCTGTAAAATATTGAAGGTGGCATCTGCATCTCAAGAATCTGTTTTGAAAGCTATCAAAATGGATAATTTTACAGATTTCGAAGATTGTCTGCAGGATCGGTGTGCTGAAGAAGTATCAGCAAACTATATAATCACTCGAACTACCGCAGATTTTGAAACTTCGGTAGTTTCTGCCATAGAGCCGGATGAATGGCTGAAAAAATTAAAATGAATATAAAGTGAACGAAAGCGAGGATGCTTGACCTTAGGGAAAAGTGTCCTCGCTTTTGCTTTGCGGCAAAGGAGGTATAAGATAAGATGGGCGACAATGTAGTCTGGAGCGTAGCAGATCTGGAGGATTTTAAATTTTTTGCAATACCGTTTGCAGAGCAGGCGATCCGGGACGGGAGAAATCTGATCTACATGCGTTTCGCCGACCATGAACCACTCCTCACACCGAGACCGGGTCTTAAAATCTGTGAGTTTGACCCGGATAAAGGGTTCGAGGCGTTTACCGTAGACATCCACGACAGGATCGCAGAAGAGGGAAGAGATGCATTCTATGTGTTCGACAGCCTGTCTTCCCTCCAGTCCGTCTGGTACACAGATCTGATGATGGGCAACTTTTTCCGCGTGACATGCCCTTACCTGTTCCAATTGGACACGGTGGCCTATTTTCCGTTGCTGCGGGGCAGACATTCTTTCGAGGCGGTTGCGCGCATCAGGGATACCACGCAGCTTCTCCTGGATGTGTATCGGGGCGACCGGATCTATCTCCATCCTCTGAAAGTGTGGAATCGTTATTCGACAAGAATGTTCCTCCCTCATTCGTGCAGCCTTCAGCAGGGAGAAGAATATCGGTTTGAGACAGTGGACGGCGGCGTTGCCATGAGCAGGTACTATCAGCTTGTGGAGGAGGAAGATGAAAAGAACCAGGATCAGAACTATGACAGTCATGACAGGTTTTTCTCACTT
>DYCJ01000322.1:1053-2250 GCA_019418195.1 Clostridiales bacterium
TGCGAAGCTGGATTACCAGCGGGGGATATTCAGCGGGGAGACAGAAAGACAGATCATAGAGAGTACGCTGACAAAAGACCGGAGACTGCAGGAAATGATCAGGAAATACTTCAGACCGAGAGATTATTTCCAGCTCCGGGACCGTATGGTCGGCAGTGGTTCCCTTGGCGGAAAAGCATGCGGCATGCTCCTTGCCCGGAAGATCATACATACGGAGCTTCCGGAGTACAGGAAATATTTTGAACCCCATGATTCCTTCTATATCGGATCAGATGTCTTTTATACGTATATCGTATCCAACAACTGCTGGGAGACCCGGATCGAGCAGCGCACGGAGGAAGGATATTTTACTAAGGCGGAGGCACTGAAAGATGCATTGCTGTCCGGCACTTTCCCGCCTGATATCAGGGAGAAGTTCAGGACTCTGCTGGAATATTTCGGCCAGAGCCCGATCATTGTCCGTTCTTCCAGTTTTCTGGAAGACGGGTTCGGAAATGCATTTGCCGGAAAGTATGAATCCGTCTTCTGCGTCAATCAGGGCTCTCCGGAGGAACGGCTGGAAGCCTTTGAAGCAGCGGTGCGGACCGTGTACGCCAGCACCATGGATATCTCTGCGCTTGAGTACAGGAAACAGAGAGGGCTTCAGCACAGTGATGAACAGATGGCTGTCCTTGTTTAGAGAGTGTCCGGTTCCTATCACGGGGAGCTGTTCTTTCCGGCAGCAGCAGGGGTGGGATACAGCTACAGTTCTTACCGCTGGAACAAATATATGGACCCGGCGGCAGGCCTGCTGCGGATCGTAGCCGGGCTCGGGACGAGGGCGGTGGACCGTCCGGATCATGACTACCCGCGACTGGCAAATCTTGACCGCCCGGCAGTTCCCATGCAGAACAGCGTGGCGGACAGACACCGTTTTTCCCAGCGCATCATGGATGTGCTTGACACAGAGAAGAATGAACTGACAGAGATAGAGCTTGATTCCATGCTGGAAAATCTGCCCCTCTGGTATAAGAAAGCAGTCATGGAGCGTGACTATGAAGCGGAAGCAGCCCTGAAGCGGCTGAACCGCCCAAGACAGGTCTGGTTTACAACCTGTCAGGGACTTATGGAAAACAGAGAATTTACGGAACTGATGCAAAAGATGCTCAAGACTCTTGACCGGGTATACGGCAATCCTGTTGACATTGAGTATACGGT
>DYCJ01000323.1 GCA_019418195.1 Clostridiales bacterium
ATTATGAGACGGCCGAAGAGATCGCACTGGATTTCGATGTGCTCTGCGAGAAAGAGGAAGTCGTCGATGTCATTGAAGAGCTTCTCAAAGAAGATGAAGAAGATGAAAGCCAGATGGTAAAACGTCCGCCTGTAGTCTGCGTCATGGGCATGTCGATCATGGTAAGACTTCTCTCCTGGATGCAATCCGTCATACAAATGTGACAGACCGCGAGGCCGGCGGTATTACCCAGCATATCGGGGCTTATATGGTGGAAGTCAACGGAGAGAAGATCACTTTCCTTGATACTCCGGGGCATGAGGCGTTTACCGCCATGCGTATGCGCGGGGCAAGCTCAACAGATATTGCTATTCTTGTGGTAGCGGCGGATGACGGTGTTATGCCGCAGACTGTAGAAGCCATCAACCATGCGAAAGCAGCCGGCGTCGAGATCATTGTTGCGATCAACAAGATCGATAAACCGGGCGCTAATATTGAGCGTGTAAAACAGGAACTGACAGAATATGAACTCATTCCGGAAGACTGGGGTGGAAGTACGGTATTTGTACCGGTATCTGCTCACACGAAAGAAGGAATCCCGGAACTGCTGGAGATGATCTTGCTTACTGCAGAGGTGATGGAGCTGAAAGCAAATCCGAACCGTGCGGCGAGAGGGCTTGTCATCGAGGCAGAGCTCGATAAAGGAAAAGGTTCTGTGGCAACGGTCCTTGTCCAGAAGGGAACACTCCACGTAGGAGATGCCATTGCGGCAGGAAGCGCACACGGCCGTGTGCGTGCCATGATGGATGACAAGGGAAGACGTGTCAAGGAAGCGGGACCGTCCCAGCCGGTAGAAATCCTGGGATTAAATGAAGTGCCGAACGCCGGAGAAGTATTTGTAGGCTGCGAATCTGAGAAAGAGGCGAGAAACTTCGCTGAAACGTTTATCGCACAGAACAAAGTTAAACTGCTTGAAGAGACAAAATCAAGAATGTCTCTTGATGATCTGTTCAACCAGATCCAGGAAGGCAATCTGAAAGAGCTTGACATTGTGGTAAAAGCAGATGTACAGGGCTCCGTGGAGGCGCTGAAACAAAGCCTTCTGAAGCTCTCAAATGATGAAGTAGTGATCAAAGTGATCCACGGAGGCGTAGGCGCCATCAATGAATCAGATGTGATCCTGGCATCGGCGTCCAATGCGATCATTATCGGATTTAATGTGCGCCCGGATGCAACAGCAAAAGATATCGCTGAGCGGGAAGGCGTAGACATCAGACTGTACAGAGTCATCTACAATGCGATCGAGGATGTAGAGGCTGCCATGAAAGGTATGCTCGATCCGGTATTTGAGGAGAAAATCCTCGGCCACGCAGAGGTACGGCAGACATTTAAGGCGTCAGGCGTCGGCACGATCGCAGGTGCTTATGTACAGGACGGTATCTTTGAGAGAAATTGTTCTGTCCGCCTGATCCGTGACGGTATCGTAGTCTTTGACGGACCGCTTGCATCTCTTAAGAGATTTAAGGATGATGTCAAGGAGGTAAGAGCAGGCTACGAGTGCGGTTTCGTATTTGAGAACTACAATGACATCAAAGAGGGAGACAACGTAGAAGCTTATAAAATGGTAGAGACAGAGAGAAAATAGATTCTCACAAAAAGGAGCGGCAATGAGAAAGAACAGTATCAAAAACACACGTGTAAACGCTGAGGTCCAGCGGGAACTGAGCAACATCATTCGCAGCGGGATCAAGGATCCCAGAGTTGCGCCGATGACTTCCGTGGTAGCTGTGGAAGTTGCTCCGGACTTAAAGACATGCAAGGCATATATCAGTGTTCTCGGGGATAAGAAAGCCCAGGAGGATACGATCCGCGGCCTGCAGAGTGCGGAGGGCTATATCCGCCGTGAGCTGGCACATACGATCAATATGCGAAATACCCCGGAGATCCGGTTCATCGTGGACCAGTCTATTGAGTATGGCGTGAATATCAGCAGGAAGATAGATGAAGTAACCAGAGATTTGGATAATGGAGTTGAATAACAGCATGAAAATTGTATTAAATGATATTTTGAAAGGAAAGAAGAGCGTTGCTCTGGGCGGCCATGTCCGCCCGGACGGCGACTGCGTAGGCTCGTGTATGGGGTTGTACCACTATCTGAGAGAACAGTATCCGGATATCTGTACTGATGTATATCTCGAGGAAGTGCCGGAGGCGTACAGCATCATCAAAGGCACAGATGAGGTAAAGACACAGATTGACGACAGTGC
>DYCJ01000324.1 GCA_019418195.1 Clostridiales bacterium
GGCGGGCGCAGCGTTCTCCGACGAAGGTGTCATAGCCGTCCGGGAGTTCTTCGATGAAGTCGTGGATATTGGCGCGCCTGGCAGCTTCGATGATCTCTTCCATGGATGCACCGGGCTTCCCGTAGCCGATGTTTTCGCGTATGGTTCCTGAGAAAAGGTAGACGTCCTGCTGTACCATGCCGATCTGTGTTCTCAGGCTTTTCAGGGTCATCGTGCGGACATCCCTGCCGTCGATCGTGATCCGTCCGCCGGTCACATCATAGAATCTTGGCAGGAGAGAGCAGATAGTCGTCTTCCCGCTGCCTGACGGTCCGACAAGAGCGATGGACTTTCCTGCCGGTATCTCGAAAGATACATGGGAGAGGACCGGTGTGTCATCGTCACTATAGTGGAAAGAAACATCTTCATAGCAGACGCGTCCTTTCACGTCTGTGAGCGGTTTTGCGTCTGGTGCGTCAACAATCTCCGGTTCAGTCTCCATTACATCAAGGAAGCGGCGGAAACCGGCCAGACCTTTCTGCATCATCTCGATCAGCTCTACAAGGATCTGTATCGGGCTGATGAAAATACCGATGTACAGGGCGTACATTGCGAGATCTGTAACGTTCATGAGATCATGGGCGATGAGCCAGCCGCCGAATACAAGAGTCACGAGGTACATCATTCCCTGGAAGAAAAGGTTCCATCCCATGAAATTTCCCATACAGCTATAATTGTTCCGTTTGGAAATAAGGAAAGCATGGTTGCTTTTCCTGAATTTTTCACGTTCAATATCTTCGTTTGCAAAGGACTGGACGACGCGGATGCCTGCCAGTGTATCCTGCAGGCTTGAGTTGACGTCGCCGATCTTTCTGCGGTTCTCCATAAATGTTTCCTGCATCCGCTGATTCTGGCGGAAAGAGAAGATGAACATACACAGAACAAGAACGACGAGCGGAAGAGCAAGTCTCCAGTTGATGAGGAACAGGAAGATGAAGGAGCCGGCGATCTTTACTACAGAGATGAACAGATTTTCAGGACCGTGGTGTGCAAACTCTGCGATATCGAACAGGTCAGAGACAAGTTTGCTCATCATCTGGCCGGAATTGTTCTGACTATAGTAAGAAAAGGACAGCTTCTCGTAATGGTCAAAGAGCTGCTGGCGCATATCACGTTCCATGTTGGCACCCATCATATGGCCCTGATAACTTACGTAGTATTTGCAGAGGCTCTGGACGATATACATGGCCAGGAGACCGATCGCGATCCAGGGCAGTGTACTGAGGATCGCAGCGCTGTCCTTCGTAAAGAGCGTGTTTGTCATCGTACGCAGGATCTGCGGATATGCGAGATCTACGATACTGATAAAAGCCGCGCAGATTAGGTCAATAAAAAAGACCGCTTTGTACGGTGCATAGTAATCTATGAATTTTCTGATCGTGTGCATAGTATCACTCCTTGTTTCGATTTTACTCTGTTGACCATCTTAGCATATCATTTTCTGCTTGACAAGAAGTTCCCCTTGTAATAACGTATGGATGTATGTCTTTGGAGATATGAATGCAGTCAGAAGGGAAAGTAAGTGCGATATGAGACTATATTTGGCCCCGCTCGAGGGAATTACAGGCTGGATCTTCCGCAGCGCCGTCCATGAATGTTTCGGGGGATTTGATAAATATTTCGTGCCATTTATCCGGCCGAACCAGATGGGGCACCTCAGCGCCAGAGAGAAGAAAGATATCCTGCCGGAACATAATGAGGGTATGTATACAGTACCACAGATCCTTACGAACAGGCCGGAGGATTTTATACGGACTGCATATAAGCTCAGTGAGTACGGATATCAGGAGATCAACTTGAATCTTGGATGCCCATCCAGGACTGTTGTGACAAAGAGGAGAGGAGCAGGCTTCCTTGCGGAACCGGACAGGCTGGATGTTTTCCTGTATGAGGTGTTTGAAAAATGTGAGATCCGTATCTCTGTCAAGACAAGACTGGGAATGGATGATCCGGAGGAGTTTTATCATCTTCTGGAGATATATAACAAATATCCCATGGAAGAACTGATCATCCATCCGCGTGTGCAGAAGGACTTCTATAAAAATACTCCGAATCTTAAAATATTTGCAGAGGCTCTGGCAAAGAGCAGAAATCCGGTATGTTATAACGGAGATATCTTTACTACAGAGGATTATAAACGCTTTACGCAGATGCATCCGGATGTAGAGAGCATTATGA
>DYCJ01000325.1 GCA_019418195.1 Clostridiales bacterium
ATCCTGAACAGTCAGTATTTCAGAGAAACAGGAGGCGCTGAAGGGTTTTGTCTTTTCCATCCGGTCATCCTCTTATTATCCGTCCTCTTTACGGACGGGATCCTTCTGTCAGCGTCAGCCGGAGTGATCGTAAGAACAGTAAGGATGTCCTGTGTGGAAAGTACCGGATACACAGGAACGCAGGGCAAAAAACGATCTCACAAGGAAAGAAAGCCGGTTTTCACGAAAAGAAAACGGACCTCTGCCGGGGAAATGCGTTATCTGGCGTGGAGAAATATTTCCGGTCACAGGAAACGGTTTATCCTGACCGTGCTTTCTCTCTTCCTTGGTCTGGAAGCTTTTCTAGGGGCTGTTGTGATTACAGCAGGAAGCGACTATGTACATGTTGTTGAACAGCGGCCGGATTTCCTGATCGCGGGCCGGTTCAGCACTTCCGGACGTGAGCAGGGATATGGAGAGGAATATCAGACGCGGGATGTAGGGCAGGATCCCATGTTGACAGAAGGAGACTGTTTTGATCTGCTGTATGATAATGATTATGACGAATTCTCGCCCATATCTTTGGAGGTCAGAAAAAAACTGATAGAGATAGATGGAGTCGATCCGGACAAGTCTTATATCATGGAAGGCGCTTATCTTTACACTGTGATTTCTAAAAAAGGAATCCGCCCGCTGGATCAGGTATTTCTCGCAGAGGACGCTGAAGATGAAATGATCGAAGGATGGGATCAGGATGTGGTCCAGATCCTGAAGGAGGATGAGATTGAATCTCTGAAAAAATATGTGGAAACAAACAGCCTTCCTGTTGACATGGATTCTCTTGAGAACGGCACCGGAGTTCTGAGCCTTCATGATCATGCACTGTCTGCCGCGCAGGAAAAGCTGGCGGAAGAAAGTATAGGGGAGCCGGTCTATTTTAAGACGATGCTGTCACGGGAAGACAGGATCCGGTGGAACAACATGACAGCTCAGGAACGGACAGAACAGGAAGAAGCAGGGAATTTTCAAATGAAACAGTCAGAGGACTTTACTCTATGCGGGTATCTTGATAACCGAAGGGAAGATTTCCCGCAGATCCGGCAGACCTGGCACGGTTCAGAAGGAGGTCTGTATTTCCTGATCAGCGAAAAGGGATTCCAAAGGATTCCCACAGAGAAAAAAACTCTATACATGGAGCTGAACGTGGATCATGCGAAAGAACCTTCTGTGAAAACCTCGATACAGAAGATTATTTCCGAAGAAAACCAACGCCGGAGCCGGATGACGGGAACGGCATTTGATGAAGGAACCGGAGAAGCCGGGATCTTTTGTATCAGCAAGTCTGATCTGATGACTGAGGCGGCCTCTGAGATCCAGAGAAACAGGCTAATCCTTGGCAGTATCAGTGCTGTCCTTTTACTGGCAGGCTTTACAAACTATTTTAATGTAATGGTCACAGGCATTCTCGCAAGGGAAAAAGAGCTGAAGATCATGGAAAGCGTTGGCATGACAGAAAAGCAAAAGCGGATCATGATACAGGCAGAAGGAGGTTATTATTGTCTCTTCACTGTGGGACTTTTGATGACTGTGGGGATGGGTATTCTTCTAATGATCCGATACTATATGGAACAGAAATTGTCGTATTTTCAATTTACATGGCCCATATCCTGGATTCTCTTTTTGATTGCGGGACTTACTATGATCAATGTGACAACAGCATGGATTATGTGTAAAGATGATGGACGACTGCCAGGCAGCAGGATTTGATCCCCTGATCTGTGCGTCCTACCGGACATTGTAGATGTCAGCTATCAGCAGCTGGACACAGAGCAGGAAAATACACCAGTCCAGCAATGGCTGATGAAGAACAGCTGGAAGTACGGATTTGTCCTTCGCTATCCTGCTGATAAAAGCGATATCACCGGTATTATCTATGAACCGTGGCACTATCGTTATGTAGGAAAAGAAGCGGCAGCAGAGATATATGAGAATAAACTCTGTCTGGAGGAGTATCTTGGGATCAATTAATCTCTATGATGCTCCGGAATACAGTGAGCGCATCCGTTCCTTGTGATTCCCAGCACGGATGCAAACAGCACGGCTTCTGCATAGGTGTCACAGGCAAAAATATTATCGGTATCTATTTTGTCAATACAGCACAGTGGTGATTCGCGGTCCAGATCGTGGAT
>DYCJ01000326.1 GCA_019418195.1 Clostridiales bacterium
ACAAAGGTTGCTGTTGTGACGGAGGAGCCGAGACTTGTCCTGATCTGGAGAGGAAAAGAGATTGTCAATCTTTCCCGTGCTTTCCTGGATACCAATGGAGCACATCAGGAGACAAATGTAGAAGTCGAGATGCCTGAGCAGGAGGGCAGCCTTTTCAGAAGAAACGACATAGGTGATGTAAGAGCAGCCTGGCTGAATATGCTGGGAGATCTCAATGTGTGCTCGCAGAAAGGACTTGTCGAGATGTTCGACGGATCTATCGGTGCGGGGTCAGTGTTTATGCCGCACGGAGGGAAATATCAGCTCACTGAGACTCAGGCGATGGTAGCTAAGGTCCCCGTCCAGACAGGAAAGACGGACAGTGTTTCCATGATGAGCTATGGATTTGATCCATATCTGTCAAGCTGGAGTCCGTATCACGGTGCTGTCTATGCGGTGACAGAATCTATAGCGAAGATCGTGGCTGCTGGCGGTGACTACAGGAAGATCCGCTTTACATTCCAGGAGTATTTCCGCCGCATGTCTGAAGACCCGAAGCGCTGGAGCCAGCCTTTTGCAGCTCTTCTCGGAGCGTACGCGGCACAGATCGGATTCGGGCTTCCGTCTATCGGAGGAAAGGACAGTATGTCCGGAACTTTCCAGGATATTGATGTACCGCCTACACTTGTATCCTTTGCTGTTGATATGGCGCTTGATAAAGACATCATCACACCGGAACTTAAGAAAGCCGGAAATAAGCTTGTATGGCTCAGAATTGAAAAAGATGAGTTTGATCTTCCGGTTTATGATAAGGTCATGGAGCAGTATGGTAAATTACAGGAGGATATCAGTTCCGGAAGAGTTGTGTCCGCCTATGCGCTCGACCGCCACGGTGTGATCGCGGCAGTCAGCAAGATGGCATTCGGCAACCGCATGGGCGTTAAGATCGAACATAATATGGATCCGCGTGATATGTTTGCTCCTGCGTTTGGAGACATTATCGCTGAGGTGGAAGATGGACAGGTTGGTAATCTCCAGATCACATATACCGTGATCGGTGAGGTGACGGACAAAAACTGCTTTGAGTACGGCGGTGTACAGATCGGCATAGATGAGGCGCTTGACGCCTGGACAGGTACTCTTGAGAAAGTATTTGCCACAAAGTCAGAAGAAAGTTCAGATAAGCCGGTTGAAGAGAAACTGTACAATACTTCAAATATCCATATCTGCAGCCATAAGATCGGACAGCCCACTGTTTTCATACCGGTATTCCCGGGTACAAACTGTGAGTACGACAGCACCCGCGCATTCGAGCGTGCAGGGGCGAAGGTAGTGACAAAAGTATTCCGTAATCTGGATGCAGAGGATATCCGGTCATCAGTGGATGAGTTTGAGAAAGCAATCGGACAGGCACAGATGATCATGTTCCCGGGCGGCTTCAGCGCAGGTGACGAGCCGGACGGGTCTGCCAAATTCTTTGCAACTGCTTTCCAGAATGCAAAGATCAAAGAGGCAGTAGAGAAACTTTTAAATGAGCGTGACGGACTTGCGCTTGGAATCTGCAATGGTTTCCAGGCTCTGATCAAGCTGGGGCTGGTTCCGTACGGAAAGATCATCGGTCAGACAGAGGATTCGCCGACACTGACATACAATACGATCGGACGCCACATTTCCAAGATGGTATATACGAAGGTTGTAACGAACAAGTCCCCATGGCTTGCGGGAGCAGAACTCGGCAGCGTCTATACAAATCCGGCATCACACGGGGAAGGACGCTTCGTTGCCGGCGGGGAATGGATAAAACGTCTGTTTGAAAACGGGCAGGTGGCGACACAGTACTGCGATCCGGATGGAAATATCAGCATGAATGAAGAATGGAACGTCAACGGTTCTTATTGTGCGATCGAGGGAATTACAAGTCCGGACGGACGTGTCCTCGGAAAGATGGCTCATTCTGAACGACGTGATTCTTCTGTTGCGATCAACATCTATGGAGAGCAGGATATGAAGATATTTGAGTCCGGTGTGAAATACTTTGAGTAAGTAAAAATGCCCGAAAAAAAGCTCAAATAAAAAACTAAAAAATAAATGAAAAAAAGTGTTGACATTTGTTGGATGTTGATAGTATAATAGCAAAGCGGGTTGCGGAAAAGAACTTCGAAACCCGCAAAAATATGGGGTCTTAGCTC
>DYCJ01000327.1 GCA_019418195.1 Clostridiales bacterium
GTTCTTGAGGGCGTTGTAACGGTATCCCTTGCACTTAACATCAAATATAATTACAGCATTGTCGATGTGACCGGAAAAGTTCAGGAGAAAGTGAAAAATGCCGTCGAAAATATGACCGGCCTTGAGGTTGCTGATGTCAATATTAAAGTAGCCGGGGTCGAGATGGAGAAACAGGACTGATCCGTTTCGGGTGTTATTGCAAATTATGCACCCTGTGTTGTATAATAGAGGATGTCGCAAGACATCCTTTTTCTATAGTTATGACAGAAGGAGAAAATTACTATGACAAGATCAGAGCTGAGAGAGCATGCTTTTAAGATGCTTTTCCAGATTGAATTTAATGACGAAGCGGAGATGCCGGAGCATCTGCAGTATTATTTCGAGTCTATCGAGAACGCCAGCACGAAGAATAAGGATGACATACAGAAAAAGTACGAAGGAGTGCTCTCCCGCGTAGAAGAGATCGATCGTCTGCTCAACGCTGCTTCAAAAGGATGGAAGACAGCCAGGATGAATAAAGTAGATCTTACGATTCTGCGCCTTGCCGTCTATGAGATGAAATGGGATGATGAAGTGCCGGAAGGCGTCGCGATCAACGAAGCTGTGGAACTCGCCAAAAAATTTGGCGGGGACAGCAGTTCTTCCTTTGTCAACGGTGTGCTCGGTAAAGTCGCAAAGCAGGAGTCCTGAAAATGAAAAATGTCTACACTGTGAGGCAGGTCAATACTTATATCAAGAATATGTTCACGCAGGACTTCATACTGAACCGCATCTATGTCAAGGGTGAAGTCTCTAACTGTAAATATCATACATCAGGGCATATATATTTTTCATTAAAAGATGAGTCCGGCACGATCGCCTGCGTCATGTTCGCAGGCCACAGGTCAGGGCTTTCTTTTCGGTTACAGGAAGGACAGCAGGTGATCGTACTCGGCTCGGTCAGCGTATATGAAAGGAGCGGCCAGTATCAGCTCTATGCGAGGGAAATCATACTGGATGGCGCCGGTGCACTCTATGAGAAGTTTGAGGCGCTGAAGAAAGAACTGGCTGAAATGGGAATGTTTGCCCGGGAGTACAAACAGCCGGTCCCTAAGTATATCCATACCCTCGGAGTTGTTACGGCGCCAACAGGGGCTGCTGTCCGGGACATTATCAACATTGCCGGACGCCGGAATCCATATGTACAGATCATTTTATATCCTGCACAGGTGCAGGGGGAAGGTGCCGCGGAAAGTATTGTCAGGGGAATCCGTGCGCTTGAGAAGAAAAAAGTAGATGTGATGATCGTAGGAAGGGGCGGCGGAAGTATCGAAGATCTCTGGGCGTTTAATGAAGAGGCTGTTGCCAGGGCGATTTTTGAGTGCAGTATACCGGTCATTTCTGCGGTCGGTCACGAGACAGATACTACGATCGCAGATTTTGTCGCAGACCTTCGCGCACCGACACCATCGGCGGCTGCGGAGCTTGCGGTCTATGATCACCGGGAAGCAAGAGAACGGATACGCACATATCAGGAAGCGATGCTAAGGCAGGTTACATTGAAAATATCAGAGAAGCGCTCCGTGCTTGAACGGCTGCGGATGAGACTCGATCATGCACATCCAAGGCAGAAATTGAACGAGAGCAGGCAATATGCTGCGGATCTGGAAACCCGTCTCAGACTGCTGATGCAGAACCGGCTCGACAGGGAAAAACACAGATTGGCGCTGTGTGTGGAAAAAATGAAAGGATTGTCACCTTTGGAGAAACTCAGTCACGGTTATTCCTATATACAGAATCAGAACGGTGAAAACATCAGGAGTATCCGGCAGGTCAGTGACGGGACCGCCCTGGAGATCTATGTCAGTGACGGCAGGATACGCGCACTGGTAACCGGATCAGGAGAAGAAATCAAATAAACGGGATAAGGAGGTCGCAAAGTGAGTGATACTGCGAGTAAAGCAATTGAACCTGCTGCAGAAGATACAGCGGGAACGGAGAAGAGAGAGAACCTGGAAGAGATGTTTCAAAGCCTTGAAGAAGTGATCAAAGGAATGGAGGAGAGCAGCGTGACGCTGGAGCAGTCTTTTGACATGTATAACAGAGGAATGAAGATTTTAAAGGAATGCAGCCGGACAATCGATGAAGTAGAAAAGAAAGTCCTTGTTC
>DYCJ01000328.1 GCA_019418195.1 Clostridiales bacterium
GTCTCATCCCCGTGATATCAAAGCTCCGGGGCGGGATGCAGAGGGAATCTATTTTGCAGTAGATTTCCTGAAGTCTACGACGAAAGCACTCTGGTCTCACGATATGCAGCTTAAAGACGGAACATACATTTCTGCGAAAGGAAAAAATGTGATCGTCATCGGCGGCGGAGATACGGGGAACGACTGTGTCGGAACTTCTATCCGGCATGGGGCAAAGTCTGTGCTTCAGCTGGAGATGATGCCGAAAGCTCCGGATCAGAGAACAGAGACAAACCCGTGGCCGGAGTGGCCGAGAATCTGCAAGACAGACTACGGCCAGCAGGAAGCGATCGCTGTGTTCGGACATGATCCGCGTGTGTACCAGACAACGGTCAAAGAGTTCGTAAAAGACAAGAAAGGTAAACTCTGCAAAGCCGTGCTTATCAAGCTGGAGAGCAAGAAAGATGAAAAGACCGGCAGGATGTATATGGCAGAGATCCCGGGCAGCGAGTACACAGTAGACGCTGATCTTGTGTTGATCGCGGCCGGATTCCTCGGAAGCGAAGAATATGTAACAAAATCGTTCGGCGTGGAAGTCAATGAGCGCACGAACGTAAAGACCGAGCCGGGCAAATATGCGACAAATATCAGGCATGTGTTTACCGCCGGTGATATGCACAGAGGACAGTCGCTTGTCGTATGGGCGATCCGCGAGGGACGCGAGGCGGCCAGAGAGGTTGACGAGAGTCTGATGGGATATACAAATTTGAATATACAGTAATTGTGTAACAGATTATGTGCAAAGGAGCAGGCTGAACTATTACATAATTATGTGAATTGTTCTTGAATTTTGTTGAAAAACCCACGGTTCTGCTGTATCATATATAAAGATAAACTTAACATAATTATTACGAAAGGTGATAAAATGAATTATAGAAGAGTACGTGGGGCGGTTATTGCCACAGCGCTTACTTGCTCACTGGTAGTGGCTCCTGTTTTTGCAGCACCTGAGGATTCGCTGAAAAGTCTTCAGGACGAGCAGAATTCATTGAATGCACAGAAGTCAGAGGCGCAAAGCGAGTTAGGCAGCCTTCAATCCCAGTTGGAGACACTGCTGACGAAAACGGCAGAGCTCGAGGACAAGCTGATCACAACCGGACAGGAGATTAGCCAGGCTGAGGATGATCTGGCTGTAGCTGAGGAAAAAAGGCAGGATCAGTACGATGCCATGAAACTCCGGATTAAGTATATCTATGAGTCGGGCGGCGATGCTGTCACTTTAGAGAAGATACTTTCCTCGGGAGATATTACGAGTATGCTTACTCAGGCTGAGTATTCCCAGAAAGTACATGAATATGACCGCGAACAACTTCAGGAATATGTACAGACAGTGCAGGATATCGAGGATCTCCAAAGTACGCTTGAGACAGAAATGGCAAATTTGCAAGATCTTGAAGCTGATTATCAGGCACAGCAGGAGGAACTGAACACGACAATAACCTCTAAACAGGATGAAATTTCCAATCTGGACGGAATGCTTCAGGAGGCTGCAAGCAAAGTGCTTGAGGAGCAGCAAAGACAGGCTCAGGCAGCGGCAGCAGAGGAAGAATCCGAAGATGCGGGTGAAGAATCCGGAAGCGGAACGGAAAATACGGGAGGTGCCGGCGGTTCAGATACCAGCAATGACAGCAATGACAGCAATGACAGCAATGACAGTAATGATGCTGGAAATGATAATTCCGATAACGGCGGTTCGGATTATGATGAAGCAACAGGCAACAGTGTTGTCAATCGTGCCCTCAGCCAGTTGGGTAAGCCATATGCGTGGGGAATGGCGGGACCAGATTCTTATGATTGTTCAGGACTGGTGAGCTACGCGCTGACAGGAAGTTATGTGCATACATGGTCAACCTATGACTTTATGGGGTGGACTCGGGTGAGTGACCCGCAGCCCGGTGATATCTGTACATCGTGGACTCACTGTGGTATATATATAGGAAACGGGCAGATGGTCCATGCACCACAGACAGGTGATGTTGTAAAGATCAGCTCAGTACATAGCGGTATGATTTTTGTACGCCGCTGATATGAATATAGAAAATATTGGATTCCGCAGCATAAGCTGCGGAATTTTTTGAGGCTAAATATTACAAAAATATTAAAAAGTAT
>DYCJ01000329.1 GCA_019418195.1 Clostridiales bacterium
ATGCAGGTGAACTGATGGGACTTTCTCTCCGCAATATTGAGATTCGTATTACAGACGGTAAGAAGAAGCTGTATCAGGAATTCGGCGAGATGCTCTTTACCCACTACGGCGTGACAGGGCCGGTCATCCTGAGTGCCAGCAGTGTTGTCGGAAAAAAGCTCAAAGATACAGAACTCACGCTTCACATCGACCTGAAGCCCGCGCTGACAGAAGAACAGCTGGACAAACGTGTGCTGCGGGAATTCGAAACCAACCACAACCGTCAGTTTAAAAACGCTGTTGACAGTCTTTTCCCTTCAAAGCTCCGTCCGGTGATCGTAGAACTCTCCGGCATTCCTGAAGAAAAGAAAGTCCATGAGATCACAAAAGAAGAACGTCTCCGATTCGTCCGCCTTATCAAAGACTTTACTATGACGCTGACAGGACTGCGCGGCTATAATGAAGCTATTATCACAAAGGGCGGCGTATCCGTTAAAGAAATTGATCCGGGAACAATGGAATCAAAGCTGGTAAAAGGACTCTATTTCGCCGGGGAGGTTCTGGACCTGGACGCAGTGACCGGAGGATATAATCTGCAGATTGCATGGAGCACAGGATATCTGGCGGGAATGAATGCCGGTGTAGAAGGGAAAGGTTAATAAGTCCTTGTCCATTCCCGATCTTCGGGTTATACTATAAAAGTTGAAGATTGAAATACCGGGAGGAATGAAGAACATGGGATATAATGTAGCAATAGACGGACCGGCAGGAGCCGGAAAGAGCACCATCGCAAAGCTGGTAGCGAAAGAAAAAGGCTATATTTATGTAGATACAGGAGCAATGTACCGGGCGCTCGCAATTCATTTTCTTAAGAAAGGGATTGCACCGGAAAATACGGAAGACATCATTGAAGCGTGCCGTGATGCGGATGTTTCTATCTGTTACGAAAATGGAGCTCAGCAGGTGTATTTGAATGGCGAAAATGTAACCGGCATGCTCCGCACAGAAGAAGCAGGAAACATGGCTTCAAAGACTTCGGGTGTTCCGGAAGTGAGAGAGAAACTTCTCGAACTCCAGAGGACGCTCGCAAGGGAAAATGATGTGATCATGGATGGTCGTGACATAGGCACAAATATCCTTCCCAATGCAGACGTCAAGATCTACCTGACGGCCAGCGTGGAAACGCGGGCACGGCGTCGTTATGATGAACTTAAAGAGAAAGGAGAAGACTGTGATCTCGATCAGATTGCCCAGGATATCAAAGAACGGGACGAACGCGATATGAACCGTGAGACAGCTCCGCTTAAGAAAGCGGACGATGCGATCCTGGTAGACAGCTCACATATGACAATCCCGCAAGTTGTATCAGAGATCTGCAGTCACTGTAGATAATCTGTATGAAAGTGATCAAAGCAAAAACTGCCGGCTTTTGTTTCGGGGTGAAGCGTGCCGTAGACACAGTCTATGAACAGGTCGATACGTGCAGCGGACCGATATATACCTACGGGCCGATCATCCACAACGAAGAAGTGGTAAAAGATATGGAGAGTAAGGGTGTGGTCGTGCTCCGCACAGAAGAGGAACTGGATGACATATCCGGCGGGACCGTTATTATCCGTTCCCACGGGGTAGAAAAAAGAATCTATGACAAGCTGGAGGCAAAAGGGATACGCATTGTAGATGCCACATGTCCTTTTGTAAAAAAGATACACAACATTGTCCAGAAAGAGAGCGCTGCCGGGAAATACATCCTGATCATAGGCAGCCCTGATCATCCTGAAGTGATCGGGATCCGTGGATGGTCAGGAGAACATGCGGCGGTGGTCCAGAACGCTGATGATATTGAAAATATCGATTTCAGTAAAAACAGGAAGATATGTGTCGTATCCCAGACGACATTTAATTACAACAAATTTAAAGATTTAGTTGAAATTATCAAGAAAAAGAGTTATGATATTATTGTTTTAAATACAATCTGTAATGCTACGAAAGAGCGTCAGACAGAGGCCGAAAGCATTGCGGAGTCGGTGGATGCTATGATAGTTATTGGCGATAAACATAGTTCCAATACCCAGAAGTTATTTGAAATCTGCCGTAAGGCATGTCACAATACGTACTATATACAGACACTTGACGATTTGGATTTGAATCAATTAGGGTCAGT
>DYCJ01000033.1:0-12164 GCA_019418195.1 Clostridiales bacterium
AGACAACAGTTGAGCTGTCCGCTACAGAGGCTTCCAACATCATGAACAAAGAAGATACGATCGCTATCTTCGGTTCTAACCAGGTTACAGCAGAGGGTGTCCTCACAGCTAACCAGAACCTGAGCGTACTTGCAGCTACTCCGGATGAGGGTATCGTAGGTGTTGGTTTCGACGCTGGTGCTACTCTGAAAGCAGCTGTTGCAGACGGAACACTCATTGGTGCAGTTACACAGGCTCCTGTTGATCAGGGTAACCTTGCTATCCACGCTCTGTATGACTACTGCGAAGGCAACGAAGTAGAAGATATTGCTACAGACAGCTACTGGTATGATGCAGAGAACATGGAAGAAGAAAGCATCGCTCCGAACCTGTATGACTAATTAGTACAGAGTGAATTGAGACGACATTTATCTTAATCTAAACGTGCATATAGGCTGCCGGCCTGCCGGACGGAAACGGACCGGCAAAACGGCAGCCTGAATATAAAAGGAATCGGGAAATTCCCGGTTCCTTTTTAAAAGAAAAAATACTATAATAAGGAGGATACAAATATGTTAAAAGGAATCCCGAAGATCTTATCACCTGAACTTCTGAAAGTGCTCTCTGAAATGGGACACAGCGACAGACTGGTCATCTCTGACGGGAACTTCCCGGCTGAATCCATGGGAAAAGACGCGATCGTGATCCGCTGCGACGGACACGGAGTGCCGGAACTGCTCGATGCGATCCTGCAGGTATTCCCGCTCGATACTTATGTAGAACATCCGGTTAACCTTATGGAAGTAATGCCGGGAGATGATGTGGAGACTCCGATCTGGGACACATATAAAGAGATCATCCGCAAATATGATGACAGAGGAGATGCTGTAGTAGGCAATATCGAGAGATTTGCTTTCTATGAGGAGGCAAAGAAAGTATATGCCATCATAGCAACAGGAGAATCTGCACTGTACGCAAATATCATGCTGCAGAAAGGTGTAGTGACAGACTGATTCCGGAAAAGGAAGCTTAAATACAAACGACCGAAGATGGAGGATATAATATGCTGGATCATGTAGAAATTCTGTTTGAAGATATGCGGCCTATGATGAAGAAACTTAAAAAGAAAACCTACAAAATAAATATGGAAGAGTTTCTTAGCAGGCACGGACAATATTTTCATGAGATGACGGAGATCACTGCGAATGCAGATGATAAGGAAGCGGCAGCCGCAGAAATGGCGCGCGAGTTTGTCGATAGTGTTGAAAGGCATTTCACCTCACCCAGAAAGGGAAGGATTGAAAATGTTGTTCAGCTCGATCTGAATTTCTTTATGATCTATTATATATTCCCGGCAATCCTCAAAACAGAACATGAGGATGCAAGGCTTATTGCAGATCATATACGTGATGAGTGGAGCGGAAGGTTTAAGGACAGCGACATCCAGTATACCGATTATGATTCGCTCTACGCTGCTTTCCGGGAGAAAATATTCGGGATCTTTTAACTTGCAATAAGCCGGTAACTGTGGTAGAATAATCGTGGTTTATCCGCAGGAGGTGTAGAGATGGATATCTTAAAGACCGTGATAACGATCATCTTTGTTATAGACTGCATTGCATTGGCTGCGATCATTCTTCTTCAGGAAGGAAAATCAGCAGGACTCGGTACGATCAGCGGTGCTGCTGATACATACTGGGGACACAATAAAGGACGTTCCATGGAGGGGACTCTCGTGAAAGTAACCCGCGTGGTAGCTGTACTTTTTATTGTACTGGCTGTAGTTCTTAATCTTAAGGTTTTTAGTTAATGCTATAATGGTATCAAATGCAGTATATCAGAAGATAATAATCATGTAAGCACTCTATAACGGACATAGAGTGCTTATATTTTTCTTATAGACATTTAACCATGAGGATATGAACGGAGAGACAGATATGGATCAGACATTTGAGAAGCGCAAAAAGGTCATACTGGATTTTATCAGAGACGACCTTTATGTGCCGATGAAGATAAAAGAGATGGCAATCGTTCTCCAGATTCCGCGAGAGCAGAGGGATGAGCTCAAACAAGTCCTGGATGCTCTTGTGGAGGAAGGGAAGATATCACTGTCCAAACGGGGAAAGTACAGCAAGGGACAGGCTGTGCGCCTGAAGGGATCTTTTCAGGCAAATATGCGGGGATTCGGTTTCATAACTCCGGAAGACGGCAGCGAGGATGTGTTTATTGCGGAAGAGAACATATCAGGTGCCTTTCAGGGAGATGAGGTCGAATATATTATCACTTCAGCTCCGACCGGAAGGCGGAAGGAAGGAAAGATTGTCAGAATTCTCTCCCATAGCGTGGTACACATAGTCGGTCTCTACGAAAAGAGCAGAAGCTTCGGATTCGTGCGTCCGGATAACCAGAGATACCTGAAAGACATTTATATCCCGGAGGGGAAGGAGATGGGCGCCATGACCGGTCATAAGGTCGTGGTGAGCCTTACATCCTACGGCGGCGAACATATGAAGCCGGAGGGAGAGATCGTGCAGATCATCGGGCACGTAAATGATCCTGGAACGGATATCCTGTCTGTTGTGATGGATGCCGGGATTCCGGCAGAATTTCCGGAGAAAGTGCTGAATCAGGCAGTGCGTGTCGGAAAGCCGGTAAGTGATGCTGACCGTGTGGGACGCAGAGACCTGAGGGACTGGCTGATGGTGACAATAGACGGCGAGGATGCCAAAGATCTGGATGATGCGGTATCTCTGCGGATGGATGGGGAGAATTACATTCTCGGTGTGCATATCGCCGATGTGACAAATTATGTGCAGGAGAACAGCGCCCTTGACAGGGAGGCGTTTGAGAGAGGAACGAGCGTGTATCTTGCGGACCGTGTGATCCCGATGCTGCCGCATAAGCTGTCAAACGGCATCTGCTCACTGAATGCGGGCGAGGACAGGCTTGCCCTGTCGTGTATCATGACTTTTGATGCGTCCGGCACAATGGTTGACCATGAGATTGCCGAAACCGTGATCAATGTAGATAAGCGTATGAGCTATAACGGTGTCTCGAAGATCCTTGAGGGGGAAACTCAGGAAACAGAGGATCAGATTGTTTCTATGCTGCTGTGCATGAAAGAGTTATCCGATATCCTGAGGGAGCGCCGTGGCAGGAGAGGCTCCATTGATTTTGACTTCCCTGAGACGAAAGTGATACTGGATGAGAACGGGAAGCCCGTCGATATCAGGCCATATGAGAGAAACGATGCCACGAAGATCATAGAGGATTTTATGCTGATGGCGAATGAGACCGTGGCAGAGGAATATTACTGGCGTGAGCTTCCGTTCCTCTACCGGACCCACGAGGTGCCTGATGAGGAAAAGATACGGAAGTTAAGTACATTCATTAATAATTTCGGTTATCACATCCATATCCGTAATGAAGTACGCCCGAAAGAGATTCAGAAGCTGCTCGCCCGTGTGGACGGCACGCCGGAGGAGGCGCTGATCAGCAGGCTGGCACTGCGGTCCATGAAGCGGGCGGGATATACGACAGAGAATACCGGTCATTTCGGGCTTGCTGCGAAATATTATACGCATTTTACCTCACCGATACGGAGGTATCCGGATCTGCAGATACACCGGATCATCAAAGAGAATCTCAGGGGACGCCTGAATGATGACAGGATATCCCACTATGAAGAGATACTCCCGAAGGTCGCATCACAGTGCAGTGAGCGTGAACGCAGGGCAGAGGAGGCAGAACGCGATGTTGTCAGGATGAAGAAAGCTGAATATATGCGTTCACATATTGGTGAAGAATATGAAGGTGTTATTTCCGGTGTGACAAAATGGGGCGTCTATGTAGAGCTTGAGAACACAGTGGAAGGACTTGTACATGTTGCAGATATGAGGGATGACCACTATGAGTTCACAGAGCAGACATATGAGCTGACCGGAGAGCATTCCGGAAAGTCATACACGCTCGGACAGACTGTACGCGTGCGTGTGACGGACGCAGATAAGCTGCAGAGAACAGTTAATTTTGAGATTATATCCTGAGCGGGCGCGGGCGTTCGCTGTCTTAAGGAGAGTGAGATATATGGCTAAAGCAGAATCAAAACTTGTCGCTAATAACAAAAAAGCATTTCATGATTATTTTATTCTTGAGAAATACGAGGCAGGGATCGTTCTTCACGGGACAGAAGTGAAATCCCTGCGGATGGGGAAATGCAGTATCAAGGAGGCGTTTATCCGTGTGGAAGACGGGGAAATGTATATCTACGGCATGCATATCTCCCCCTATGAAAAGGGCAATATCTTTAACAAAGACCCCCTAAGGGTACGAAAGCTGCTCCTGCATAAGAAAGAGATCCTTAAGATCTTCGGCAAGATGAAGGAACAGGGGATTACGGTTGTTCCTCTGAAAGTCTATTTCAGTGGAAGACTTGTGAAAGTAGAGATTGGTCTTGCGAAAGGAAAGAAGCTCTATGACAAGAGGGCGGATATCGCGAAGAAAGACCAGAAGAGAGAGGCGCAGAGAGATTTCAAAGTAAGGAATCTCTAGGAGAAAGCAGCTACGTGATACAGGGGTGGCTTCGAACATTTTAACAGGGAGTGGAAAAAATGATACAGGATATTGAACCGAGACATCTGAACAACCAGTACGATCCGGTGCCGCCTGATAAAGAGAGTTATGCGTTGTACTACGAGGATCATGCAGTACTCTTAAAAAGGACGGAGGAAGGAATCACATTTCCGCGCTTCAGGGAACTGGAGAGGCTCAATGAAGAAATATATGAGGATTACATATATCTGTTCTCCGTTGACGAAGAGAGATACTATCTTGTGCAGGAGATCAGCCGGGAGCCGCAGTCGGAATTTGCGATGGAGAATACGGAAGTGTTCCGCAATGCAGATCCCCAGTATCATGCATTTGCGGGGATCACGGGATATCAGCTCTATAACTGGTATAAGAATCATAAATACTGCGGCAGATGTGGAAAAGTGATGCGCCATTCTGAGAAAGAGCGGATGCTCTATTGTGAAGACTGCCATAATATGGAATACCCGAAGATCTGTCCTGCAGTCATTATCGGAGTTACAGACGGGAACCGGATCCTTATGTCCAAATATGCCGGAAGAACATATAAGAAATATGCGCTCCTTGCAGGATTTACCGAGATCGGGGAGACGGTAGAGCAGACGGTCGCACGGGAAGTCATGGAGGAAGTCGGGCTGAGAGTGAAGAATATCCGTTACTATAAGAGCCAGCCATGGGCATTCACTGATACGCTTCTGATGGGGTTCTACTGCGACCTTGACGGGGAAGACAAGATCACGCTTGACCGGAATGAGCTGGCACTTGCCGAATGGTTCGAACGGGAGATGATTCCTGTCGGGCCTTCCAGGGACAGCCTGACAAATGAAATGATTATACAGTTTAAAAATGGAGCAGTCTAAGGTATAATAGAGAAAGATATACTAAATTACTGAAATTATTGTAAAACAGGAGGTACTTATTCATGAGAGCAGAATTTGACGAGAGTCTGGTAACAGGCAATGAGATGATCGATACACAGCACAAGGAGCTGATCGACAAGATCAACAAGCTTCTGGACAGCTGCGAGACAAGCAAGGACAAAATAGTAGCGGTAAAGACGCTGGATTATCTGGCTGATTATACAGAGTTCCACTTTGGCGAGGAAGAGAAGCTCCAGGAGTCCATTAATTATCCGGGGATCGCCGAACATAAAAAAGAGCATGATAAACTGCGCCAGGTGGTAAAAGATCTCTACAATATGCTTGAGGAGGAAGAAGGACCGTCAGACGCATTTGTCGAGCAGGTAAATAAAAACGTGATCGAATGGCTGTACCGCCATATCAAAGGATTCGACCGCTCGGTGGCAGAGTATAAATTCATGAACTCGAGCAGCGAAAGACTGTAAATTCGGATTTGCCGGGGAGATGAATAACTCCTTTCAGAAGCAAAATGCGAATAATTGAATAAGGAACGCATAAAAACAAAAGGATGCAACACCATACCAGCCCGCTTCTCCTTAAAGATCCGAATGAATGCTTTTCGGAACGCTCCATGCTGATGTATGATTTATGCATCCTTTCGTTTTTATGCTGTCTCATCCAATCAGTAGATTTTTATTACCGCAGTGTTGTCCTTTCAACAAAGCCGGACTATTTTAGGGCAGCAGGTATACATACATTACGATGAAATGACATGCGCTTCCTGCCATTACGAAGAGATGGAAGATCTCGTGACTGCCAAAGTTTTTGTGCCTGCTGTTGAAAAGGGGCAGCTTCAGTGCATAGATCACACCACCGACGGTGTAGATGATACCGCCTGCCAGCAGCCATCCGAAAGCGCCCGGAGACAGACTGTTGAGAAGCTGTGTAAATGCAAGGACACAGGTCCATCCCATTCCGATATACAGTACAGAAGATACCCATTTAGGACAATATACCCAGAAAGCCTTGATAAGGATACCTGCTATTGCGATGCCCCACACAATTGACAGAAGTATGATCCCGAGACGGCCTTTCAGGACAAGCAGGCATACCGGTGTATAGCTCCCTGCTATGAGCACAGAGATCATCATGTGATCGATCTTTTTTAATATTGTATTTACTTTTATAGAAATATCGAACGTATGGTAAGTGGTACTGGCCGCATATAAGAGTATAAGGCTCACTGCATAGATCGTGAGAGATACAAGATAGATACGCTCAGGTTCGTTTGCAGCTTTGACCAACAGCGGCACTGAGGCGAAGATTGCCATTATCATTCCGATAAAATGTGTGATCGCACTGCCGGGTTCCTTGATGCGGAATTTTTTCGGCGGCTGTTTGCTGATGACAGCTTTACTGCCTATGCTTATTGAGTTTGTTATGGTTCCTGTGTTTTGCATAATATGCACCTCCCGGATGTCAGAAATACAAGTGGTTTTCAAAACTACATCTAGTATATGCATATATTACATCAAGAATTCATAAAAATCAATTACAAAAATATACAAAATAAAAGCCGGCGTGAACCGGCTTTTGTAAAATACATAGATTATTTGATAAGTGTGCCTGTTTTACCTTTCAGAGCTTCTTTTACTTTGTCGAAAGATGTGATGTAAGCGCACCGGCCTTCTCTCTGCCCGATGAATTCAACTGCCGCGCGGAATTTCGGGTACATATTGTAGATACCGAAATGTCCTTCTTCCATGTAAGTCTTTGCCTGCTCGACTGTGATCTCTCCGAGCGGTTCCTCATTTGCCTGGCCCATATTGATACATACCTGTTCCACATTAGTGAGGATGATGAGCATATCAGCGTTGATGCCCTCGGCAAGTTTGCCTGCGGCGAGATCCTTCTCGATAACAGCACTGGCGCCTTTTAAATGATTATCCTGCTCCATGACAGGAATTCCGCCGCCGCCTGCGGCGATGACGACCTGGTCGGCATCGAGAAGTGCATTGACAGCATCGAGTTCAACAATCCTGACAGGATTCGGCGCAGAAACAACGCGGCGGAATCCTTTCCCGGGCTCTTCGATCACATAGTTTCCTTTTTTTCGTTCTTCATTAGCCTCCTGCGCATTCATATAGCGGCCGAGCACTTTTGTCGGAGTGTAGAACGCCTCATCATAGGGATCCACGACAACCTGTGTCAGTATAGTGCTGACTGTGCGGTAGATACCGCGGTTCAAAAGTTCCTCGCGGATGCCGTTCTGCAGGTCGTAGCCGATATATCCCTGGCTCATAGCAGAGCAGACGGACATCGGGCAGGCGGTATATTCCGGATGCGCTTTTGCAAATTCATTCATCGCCGTGTGGATCATGCCTACCTGGGGTGCATTGCTGTGTGTGATCGCAACCTTATATCCTTCTTCGATCAGGTCGGCAATACATTTTGACGTGTGCGCGATGGCTGCTTTCTGTTCCGGAAGCGTAGTTCCGAGGGCGCGGTGACCCAGAGCTAAAACAACTCGTTTTTTCATAATGTCTCCATTCCGCCGTTCTTGTATACGGCATATATTTTATTTTATCAAGCGTAATAGTTGATCACTTATTAAAGAGTTTACTATTATTCTGTTCAAAAATCAACAGCCACAGAGAGCTGTGCGCCAAAGAATGACCATTTGTTATCGCCCCTGGCTGACGAGTACGGAGGCGGCAATATCAGCGATGAACAGCAGATACAGAACGACGCAGAGGGATATTCTTTTCGAGTGCCCGAGCTTCATATACCTGTCGGTCCATCTGGGAGCAAGATAGTAGATAAAGGCACAGCTTATCAGTGCGAAAGTGATGGCGCCCCCGAGATATACTTTGCCGTTTATGTTGAGAAAAAAATCACTGTAATCCCGCAGTGCGCTTCCCGTGACCAGTTCCGACACAGTATTTGACGCATACTCCAGCAGCGCGTAAAGGAGACAGCTGAGTAAAAATACAAACACAGGCTTCCTGACTATACGTCTGGACAGCAGCAGCGTAAGAATACCGCAGATGCCGTAAAGCGGGAGCCAGGGTCCAAACATTATGGCATCTTCTCCAAAAGAGCCGGTGTTGATCAGCCGGAACAGCGTCTCCAGTATCCATCCGAACATAGAAAATACCTGGAACAGAAACAGGCATGACAGCAGATCGTATTTGCGGTCCGCGCGGATGGGGGACCTGACTGCTTTGAGGGGCGGCTGAACAGAGAAGAGAAATACAGGATACTGTCCGGGTGCAAAATAGGAAATCCTGGTATAGGGACCCTGGGAATCATCATACAGTGCCTTGCTGATGAGCAGTTCATCGGATGAAGGAACATGCTCCAGATATGAGTCGTTCAGTGCCTCGTATCCCGGAGAACGTGACAATACATAATTTCGCCTGAGTACGGCGTAGAGTTCTGCCCGGCAGGAAGCAATATAAGGATTGACAAATAAAAGGTCGAGCATGCCGAGGGTAAACAGTGACAGGATATGCCAGCCGGCGAAAGAAAGGTCCAGCAGGAAGTATTTCCATTTATTACGGCGCATAAGGTGTTTGGATAAAAGGAATGCTTCTTTACGTCCGATTTTAGGATTTTCTGCCAGGATATAAGGAATAAGTATGTATTCGTAATGTTTGATGATCCCTCCGATCACTGTGAAATTCCAAAGAGTCTGGAATAAAGAACGCAAAAACATCACCCATGCCGGATGGGGGACACAGCGGAGTTTATAAAGAAAAAAGATTTTCGAGACAGGCGTCTGCGGATAACTGCGATTTTCCAGAAAAAAACGTTTTTCGCCGATCAGCAGAATATTGCTGATGAAAATCTGGTATACAAAGGCAAACAGTATCCCGGCTGCCGGGAAGATAAGGACGATGCTGATATCTTCGGTCAAAGAATAATTGGCAGTGCGGAGAAAACTGAAAAAGACAGATATATTTGTGGAAAACAGATCGATCAGCATGGCGGCGGTATTGTAAACCATACCGTGCAGCAATCCGGCGAACGGAGTGCCTTCAAGTAAATGTGCAGCTGTATCAAGAATGGCCTCGGAGTTCGGAAGACCGGTGGTAAAAGCTGCATCTGTGGATACTGATCCGGAGGGAATCTGCAGATTGAAAAAAGTTGTGGAGACGGCGTAGGCTGTCGTGAGCATAGCAATGAGAAAGCAGACCGAGAGCATACGGAAATAACCCTGCTTCATCAGCAGGATTGCTTTCTTCTTTATTGTTCTGCGTTTCCACATGGCAGATACCTCCCATGACCAAATGATACATATTATACAATGAAAGACGGCACGTTTGCAAGAGCGGCAGAGCCTGGCCTACTTATGGAGCGCTTCATGTTCTCTGCGGATCTCATCGAAGCAGTCCGGTGCGGTCCAGGTGCTGTTCGTGGGCGTCAGTATCGCCTTGTACGGGAACGGGCCGGCGCCGCATTTCCGGAGCGCGGCCAGTGCCTGATTGAGCCGGCTGTCGCTTAAGAAACAGAAGACGAACATCGTGCCCGGAAGTTCGGGGCCGTCATACTGAGCTTCGGAAGGCTCCATGTCCTTCATCCCGGCAAGAACACCGAGGGGCTGAGAGTAATCCTCACTGCTGATCTTCTTCAGGCGGATATGGAGAGGGAAGAGCGCCATTTCAATCTTGAGGAGATCTTCCTTAGCCGGTGCATTGAAAAGTAAAATGGTTTCTTTCATATCTATATTCACTCCCGAATGATATATTTGCATAGAAAAGATGCTTTTCTTATTGTAAAGCATATGGGAAGAAAAGGAAAGGGGAAAAGCAGCGGCAGGACGGGTGGATATTTTTTACAATATGCATACAATAAATTATAAAGGATCAGCAGAGGAGGATATCTGCCATGAGACTTTGTGAACTTCGGGACAAAGAAGTGATAAATATATGCAGCGGCAGGCGGCTTGGGTGCATTGTGGATGTGGAGATCAATGTGTGCAGCGGCGAGGTCGAGGCTGTCATCATCCCCGGACCGGGGAAGATATGCGGATTCCTCGGGACAGACTGTGAATATGTCATTCCTTTTGCATGTGTCAGGAAGATCGGGCCGGATATTGTGATCGTTGAGATACAGGAGGAAAAATTTTTGCAAAAGTTTTGACGATTGTGTATAATGAACGCAGATTAAGAGAAAGGCGGAACATATTATGAAATGTCCATATTGCGGCAACCCGGATACCAGAGTTATAGATTCCCGTCCGGCTGAGGATAAGAGTTCTATCCGAAGAAGGCGTTCCTGCGACGAGTGCGGAAGAAGATTTACTACCTATGAAAAGGTGGAGACGATACCGCTGATCGTGATCAAGAAAGATAATAACCGTGAGCAGTATCAGCGCTCTAAGATTGAAAAGGGCGTTTTAAGCGCATGCTATAAGCGCCCGGTTCCCGCGGACGCGATCCAGAAGACGATCGATGCTGTCGAGCTTGAGATATTCAACCGCGAGGAAAAGGAGATACCGAGCAGCGTGATCGGGGAGATTGTCATGGAGAAACTAAAAGATCTCGATCCCGTCGCCTACGTGAGATTTGCCTCCGTGTACAGGGAGTTCAAAGATGTTAACACATTTATGGACGAACTCAAGAAGTTCCTGCAGTAAGCAATGCGCACGTATAAATTAACGATCGCCTATGACGGAACCCGCTATCAGGGCTGGCAGCGGCAGGCTAATACAGAACGGACGATTCAGGGTATACTGGAGAATGTGATATCGGATGCGGCGGGAAATCATGTGGAAGTAAACGGCTCGGGCCGGACTGATGCGGGGGTACACGCTTTGGGGCAGGTTGCCAGTGTAGTGCTGCATGGCGCTGTGGAGGAAGATTTTTTTACAGAGACGGTCAACCAAATGCTTCCGACGGATATCCGTATCCGGGAAGCCTGTCTTGTGAAGAACGGATTCCATGCACGGAAAAGCGCTGTCGGTAAAATATATGAGTACTGCATTGACACAGGAGATAAGCCGGACGTATTCCGGAGACGTTACTGCTGCCATTACCCTTATGAGCTTGACAGGGAGAGAATGCGGCAGGCGGCAGCCCTGCTTAAAGGAACACACGATTTTGCGGGTTACACGGACAAAAAGGCAGAAATATCCACAAAGCGGACGATTTATGATATAATAGTCAGCGGACAAGGCAGCAGCGTGACTATCCGCTATGAGGGGACAGGGTTTCTCTATCATATGGTAAGGATCCTGACGGGTACGCTGCTTGAGACCGGGACATACCAGCGCACTGTGGAGAGCGTGGCTGGAGTCCTGCAGGCAGAAGACAGGGGACAGGCGGGATTTCTTGCCCCGGCAAGAGGCCTGTTCTTAAGAGAGGTATATTACGATCAGAGGGGCAGGTAAAAATTATCTGCCCTTACTTGCGCGATACGCCTGGCAAGCAGCCGCCATGCTTGCATGAGCGGACATTTGCCAGGCAACGGTCAGCGAGGGGCATAGCCCCGAGCTGAGCGAGGTATCGCGGTGATCGGATAGGGGGATGAAAATTCCCCTATCCGATCGATACGCCCGGAGGGCGGCCGCTTGGATAGTCAGGTTTGACTGAACAGTAATAAGGAGGTATGTATGAAACTGATATCATGGAATGTCAATGGGATCAGGGCATGTGTCCAGAAGGGATTCCTTGACTTTTTTAAAGAGGCGGATGCCGATATCTTCTGCATCCAGGAGACGAAGATGCAGGCGGG
>DYCJ01000033.1:12174-16599 GCA_019418195.1 Clostridiales bacterium
CGTCAGATGTGTATAAGAGACAGGTATTGGAACTATGCCGTGAGGAAAGGATATTCCGGCACGGCAGTATTTACGAAAAAAGAGCCGTTAAATGTGATATACGGCATTGGTATTGAAGAACATGATCAGGAAGGCCGGGTAATTACATGTGAATTTGATGATTTCTATTTTGTTACGGTATACACACCGAATTCCCAGAATGAGCTGGCGCGTCTGGATTACCGTATGAAATGGGAAGATGATTTCAGGGCCTATTTAAAGAAGCTTGAGGAAGTAAAACCGGTCATTGTAACGGGTGATATGAATGTGGCACATAAAGAAATCGACCTGAAGAATCCGAAAACGAACCGGAAGAATGCAGGATTTACTGATGAAGAACGGCAGAAATTCACAGAACTTCTCGATGCGGGATTTATCGATACATTCCGGTATTTCTATCCGGAGCAGACGGGCATCTATTCATGGTGGTCCTACAGATTCAGTGCCCGTGCTAAGAATGCAGGCTGGCGTATCGACTATTTCTGTGTTTCTGAGAGCCTTAAGGACAGGCTTGAGGATGCGAAGATCCTGACGGATGTCATGGGATCGGATCACTGTCCGGTTGAACTGGATCTGAAACAGGCTTAGAAGGAGGATGAATGAAAATGACAAAGATAGATATTATCTCCGGTTTCCTTGGAGCCGGAAAGACGACACTGATCAAAAAACTGCTCTCAGAGGCATTTGCCGGAGAGCAGGTCGTACTCATTGAAAATGAATTCGGTGAGATTGGGATCGACGGCGGTTTCTTAAAAGAGTCCGGAGTTGAGATCCGTGAGATGAATTCGGGATGCATCTGCTGTTCCCTTGTGGGAGATTTCGGGAAATCCCTGCGTGAGGTGGTGGATACCTATCATCCGGACCGTATCCTGATCGAGCCGTCAGGAGTGGGCAAGCTTTCCGACGTGATCAAGGCGGTACAGGGCGTGCAGGAAGAGATTGATGCGCAGCTCAACAGCTTCACGACGGTTGTGGATGTGACAAAGTGCAGGATCTACAGAAAGAACTTCGGTGAATTCTTCAGCAACCAGATCGAATATGCCGGCGCGGTCATTTTGAGCCGTACAGACAAAGCGAAACCGGAGAAGATCGAGGAGAGCGTTGCTCTGCTGCGGGAGCTTAACGATAAGGCCCCGTTTATCACAACTCCGATTGCCAGGCTGTCGGGCAAAAAGATCCTCGAGACGATGGAGGCAGGTAAGTCTCTTGAGGAAGAACTGCTCGATGAGATCATCTGTCCGGAATGCGGCCATCACCATGAAGAGGGCGAGTGCTGTGGCCACGAACATGATCATGAGCATGGACATCATCACGACCATGATCACGAGGAGCATGAACATCATCACGACCATGATCACGAGGATCACGGACATCACCACGATCATGACCACGGGGATCACGATCATCACCATGACCATGCGGGGCATCATCATGCAGACGATGTGTTTACGAGCTGGGGACGTGAGACGATCCATACTTATACAAAGGATCAGATCAGCAATATCCTGAAAGAACTGGAAGCTGACAACAGCTTCGGGAATGTACTGCGCGCCAAGGGGATGGTTGCAGGTGAAGACGGAGAGTGGATTTATTTCGATATGGTGCCTGAAGAACATGAAGTCCGCACGGGAGCGCCGGAATATACAGGCAGGATCTGTGTGATCGGTGCTGAACTCAACGAAGACAAGCTGGCAGAATTATTCGGACTGGCATAGGAGGCGAACGGATATGAATGAACCGGATATTATGGTCTATCTTATGACCGGTTTCCTGGACAGCGGGAAGACACAGTTCCTGACGTTTACGTTGAAGCAGGATTATTTCCAGATTGACGGCAAGACTCTGTTGATCCTCTGTGAAGAGGGCGAGGAAGAGTACGATCCGATGGAAATGCTCAAGTATGGTGTTGTCATAGAAAAGGTCGGGGATCAGGAAGACCTGACGGCAGAGTGGCTCGAAGAGATGAACAGGAAACACGAGCCGGAGCGGGTAGTCGTGGAATACAACGGCATGTGGAAAGTGAGTGACTTTGAGAATCTTGAGCTGCCTGACGGCTGGGGGATCGAGCAGAAGATAACGACGGTAGATGCGAGCACATTCCAGACGTATCTGACGAACCTGAAACCTCTTTTTGTGGAAATGGTCAGGGGAGCGGATATGGTACTTTTCAACCGCTGTGAGGATATCAAGCCTCTTGCGGGATACCGCCGCAGCGTGAAAGTGGTAAGTCCGCAGGCGGAAGTGATCTTTGAGGATGAACAGGGCGAGATTGAAAATATTTTCGAGGACGAAGTTCCCTATGACCTGAAAGCGCCGGTCGTTGAGATCGCAAAAGAGGATTACGGCATCTGGTATGTGGATATGATGGAGAATCCGGACAGATATAAGGGAAAAGTAGTGGAATATACTGCAAAGGTGCTCAAGCCCAGAACATTCCCCGCAAAAGTATTTATGGCGGGACGCATGGCGATGACATGCTGTGCGGATGACGTGTCATTTCTCGGTTATGTGTGCAGGAGCGCCTATGCACCGAAATTAAAGCCCGGACAGTGGGTGAAGATCCGTGCAAAGATCCGTTTTGCAAACCTGTCGGTCTACCGCGGAGAAGGACCGGTCCTGGAAGCGGAGCATATAGAGCTTGCGGAGCCGGTAGATGAACTGGTATACTTTAACTAACGTAAATGAAAAATCAGCAGGAGGTTCTCTGAGATGGAAAAAAAATATGATGTGATCGCCCTTGGCGAGCTTTTGATTGATTTCACAATGAACGGACAGAGTGAACAGGGAAACAATATGTTCGAGGCGTGCCCCGGCGGGGCGCCGTGCAATGTTCTTGCACTTCTCAATAAAATGGGAAAGAAGACAGCATTCCTCGGGAAAGTGGGAAAGGATCAGTTCGGTACACTCCTGAGAGACACGATCACTGAGGCGGGGATCGATGCGTCCCACCTGATGACCGATGACAAAGTAAATACAACACTGGCGTTCGTCCATACATTTCCGGACGGAGACCGTGAGTTCTCTTTCTACCGCAATCCGGGAGCTGACATGATGCTCACAGAAGACGAGGTAGATCCCTCGTTCATCGCACAGACGAAGATTTTCCATTTCGGCACGCTCTCTATGACGCACGACGGTGTGAGGGCGGCAACGAAAAAGGCTGTGCAGGCTGCGAAAGATGCAGGCTGTCTGGTATCCTTTGACCCGAATCTGCGTCCGCCGCTCTGGTCATCTCTGGATCTGGCAAAGGAGCAGATGGAATATGGCTTCGGTGTATGTGATATCCTGAAGATATCCGATAACGAGATCCAGTTCGTATCGGGAAAAGAAGATTACGATGAGGGTATCGCTTATCTCCAGGAGGCTTATCACATCCCGCTTATCCTGCTCACGATGGGGAAAGAGGGAAGCCGTGCATACTATAAAGGAAAATGCGTGGAGCGTCCGGGATTTGCCGTCAAGGCGATCGAGACGACAGGCGCGGGAGATACCTTCTGCGGCAGCTCCCTGAATTATATCGTGGAGCACGGATTTGAGGATCTGACTGAAGAACAGTTAGGAGAGCTGCTTACATTCGCAAACGCGGCAGCGGCGATCGTGACGACGAAGAAAGGCGCGATCCGTTCTATGCCGGAGAGGGAGGAAGTAGAAGCGCTGATCCAAGAATAAATTCGTATCGGACTGAATGCCGATGGGGATAAGGTCCGAAAACGGACGGAGATGAGGCACGGAAATACTTTTTTGAGATGAACGGCATATGCTTCAGACTCCGCTCCATAATCTGAGAAAAACTAAAGGGTCTGGAATCTGATTAAAAACGAAGCCGCAAAATGGATAACTCGCCTTTGGCTCAAACAATCCATTTTGCGGCTTAACATCAGCTTCCAAACCCTTAACTTTTTCTAGCAGATTACTTCGAAGTCGCCTTCCTCACATACCGTTCATCCCTTTTCAAGTCTTCCTACGCCTCGTCTCCGTCCGTTTTCTGCTTTATCGAATTCGGCAGTCACCCCGACAAAACTGAAAATTAAAGATACCTGTTGAAATGGGTACGTAGTTGATAAAGTTTACCCTTTTAACCGGTTTCTGTAAATTTCGTGATTATCGGGGAGACACTTCCGATCGGATGAACACAGAAAATCAGTCGGATACAGCCCTTTTGATGAACCTTTCGGGACGGGCGGAGCCGGAAGCATCCCCTCCCCGTCCGTTCCGGATACGTGAGTCAATCCACTGTATCCGATTGATTTTCGGACGTTTTACCGAGAAAATATCTCTCAGAGAAATATGGAATTCACCGTATCATCTGATTCTTATTCCGCCATTCTCTCGGCGATACCCCATACACATTTTTAAATGCCCTCGAAAAATGAAGCTGATTAGGAT
>DYCJ01000330.1 GCA_019418195.1 Clostridiales bacterium
ATCGAAGAGGGCGCTTTTTCAGGGCTTGCGGATATGGAGTGGTTTGAAATGGAATCAACCGGAGCTTATTACACAGAAGAAGGCGTGCTTTTCTCTGAAGACGGAACATGTCTTCTGGCATTTCCTGCCGGACGGACAGGCAATTATAAAGTGCCATCCCACGTTGTGCGGTTTGCAGCAGGAGCTTTTGACAGCGCCCGGATAGAAGTTCTCGATGCAACGGCGTGCAGTCTGACAGATGCTTCCGGGATTCCGGAAAATATCAGTCTGCTCGTCAGAGAAACGCCGTAGTATTGTTGAAGAATCCTCTGAATTGTTTTATAATATTTATGATGTTGAGGGCAAAAGCCCCCAACTATGATGCCTGCGGATTGTTCCGTGCTTCGCACTCTCACAATCCGCCCCAATATTCGCATATCGTGGGATATACATCCCACTTTTATGCTCATATCGGGCGGGTCCCAAGGTCTTTCACCCACTTATGAGCGAGCTCATGTGGGTTTAGACCTTTTGACCCTGGCATCTTGTTATATTACAGAAACATGACCTGCTGATATAGAGAGCAGCAGAAGGGAGGGATCTTTATGAGAGAGAAAAACATGCTTCAGATTTTAAAAGACAGCAGATATACTGTAGTCTTAAGCGGAGCCGGACTGATGGTTGAGAGCGGGTATCCGCTTCTGCGCGATGGAAAGGAATCCTATGAAATAGAAGAAAAATACGGATATTCTTTTGAGGAGATATTCAGCAGCGCCTTCTATTCAGCAAGAAAAGACCTGTTTTTCCGTTTTTATAAAGAATTCATCCTGAAGGCAACGGAAGTTCCGCCCGGAAAGGGTTTTTATGCCTTGAAAACCCTGCAGGATCACGGGCTGATTGATTCGATCATTACCCGGCGGATCGCGGGGCTTGAAGACCGGGCGGGGTGCAGGAATGTCCTGAATATGAAGGGGACGATTTATGAAAATGTGTGTCCTTCCTGTGGGAGAAAATACCCTGTTGAATATATGAAAGAGGCGAAAGGGGTGCCGCTCTGCGAGAAATGTATGACGGCCATCCGGCCGCAGGTATGTCTGTTCGGGGAGATGCTCAATAATGCACTCGTTACAAGGGCAGCGGAAGAGGTCGGGAAGGCAGATACTCTTCTGGTGTTCGGTGCTAATCTGACAACGCCTCTGTGCAGTCAGTTCCTGCAGTATTATACCGGACCAAACCTGATCCTTGTCACAGAGGAAGAGCACTATTCGGATCAGAGGGCGGACATCATTATCCGCGGAAGATGCGATGAATTCCTTGCCGACATAGTATCTGAATATGAAAAGCAAAATAAAGACTGAAATTGGAGAGAAGAAATGAGCAACCGAGTAAGAACAAGATTTGCACCCAGCCCGACAGGCAGGATGCATGTGGGGAACTTAAGGACAGCACTTTATGCGTACCTGATCGCGAAACATGAAGGAGGGGATTTTATCCTTCGCGTGGAGGACACGGACCAGGAACGTTATGTGGAAGGTGCCACGGATATTATATACAGGACACTTGCAAAGACCGGACTGATCCATGATGAAGGGCCGGACAAGGACGGCGGATACGGGCCGTATATCCAGAGTGAGAGACAGGCATCAGGACTTTATTTGAAATATGCAAAGCAGCTTGTGGAACAGGGAGACGCGTACTACTGTTTCTGTGACAAAGAGCGCCTTGAGTCACTGAAAACATCTGTATCAGAAGATGGCACTGATATTGTCGTATATGACAAACACTGCCTCGGTTTAAGCCGGGAGGAAGTAGAGGCTAATCTGGCGGCGGGAAAGCCGTGGGTAATCCGCCTGAACGTGCCGAATGAAGGAGAGACTACGTTCCATGACGAGATATACGGTGATATTACGGTCCCGAATTCAGAACTTGACGATATGATCCTTATCAAATCCGATGGTTTCCCGACTTATAATTTTGCCAATGTAGTGGATGACCATTTAATGGGTATCACCCACGTAGTAAGAGGCAATGAGTATCTGGCGTCAGCACCCAAGTACAACCGTCTCTATGAGGCATTTGGATGGGAGATCCCCGTATATGTACATTGTCCGCTGATCACGGATGAGAACCATAAGAAGCTGAGCAAGAGAAGCGGACATT
>DYCJ01000331.1 GCA_019418195.1 Clostridiales bacterium
AGGTTTACATAATGTAGGCGGAAGTGCGTCAAAGTTAAAGGCAAGACTGGAAGGACAGCAGAAGGTCGGATCTATTCTTCCGAACGGTGAGTCACCGGTGAGAAGCCGTCTTGACAGTGAAAAGAGGACCGGTTCAGCCGGCACTGTAAGACCGCAGGGGGGCACAATGCCGACACTGCAGCCAAGGACTCCGTCCAGCAATGTAAAAGAACAGTCTATCAAGATCCCGGATTTCTTTAAGAAATAAGGATATATAAGATACAGTAACAGTAAGACCCTGTGCGGAAATCTTCCGCACAGGGTCTTTTTTGTCGAAAGATCTCTTTTTTATCTGTCATCATCTGACAAATTTTATTCCTGTCCAGGCGCTATAATAAATCCCGGATTGTTACCGGAGGAAAGAAGGTGAGACATGTACTATGAGTTGTACATAGATGTGTTTTTTCTGGAGAATTTCATGTTGGACAGTCTTCTCCTTCTGGTCGTAAACCGTGTGATGAATAACGGACGGTCATACAGCCGCATTCTTCTGGGGGGTGCAGCCGGCAGTTTTCTGACCTGTCTTGTGGTTGCTGTTCCGCTTCCTTCAGCAGTCAGGATGCTTGTGTTCTGTATACTTGTCAGCAGCGTGATGGTGTGCACGGGGCTTCAGATCATGCGTCTGTCGCAGTTTGTACAGGCATTTTTGCTTTTGTATGCAGCAGCTTTTCTGACAGGCGGAGTAATGCAGCTGTTCCGCCCGTATATGCGTTACGCGAGTGTGTTTTATGCAGCGGCTGCCGTAAGTTATGTGCTCATTCTGAAATTGTGGAAAGTACTTTCGCATATGTACAGACGGCAAAGTGTGATCCTCAGGGTGACTCTGTATACAGACAAGGCGGAAAAGCCGCTGAAAGCTCTCCTTGATACAGGAAATGAGCTGAGGGACTGCTATACCGGAGAACCGGTGAATATCATTGCTCCGGAGACAGCGGCAGAATTATCAGATCGTATTGAAATGGAAAAAGGTTTCCGTCTGATCCCTTATCACTGTGTGAACGGGGAGTCTGTGATGAAAGTGTTCCGGGTGAAAAAAATGTGTGTGCATATGGAGGAGGACAGATGGATAGAAAACGCACTGGTAGGGATAGGAGAAGAGAGTCTGTCCGGTGACAGGGAATATGAAATGATCCTGAATCCGGCAATCTTTTCCGGATAAGATCATGATTCAAATATAAGAGGAGGAGACTGGATGTTAGTAAATGCAGCATTACCGCACCATTTCAGGATGCGGATCATACCGGATATCAGAAGCATGATATTTGGAAACGGGAAAGAAATCCATTACATAGGAGGGGCGGAGATACTTCCGCCACCGCTGGAGAGCGGACAGGAGAAAGAAATGATCAGCCGGCTGGGCACGGGAAATGATGAAAATGCAAAGAAGACACTTATCGAGCATAATCTCCGCCTGGTTGTATATATTGCAAAAAAATTCGATAATACAGGAGTGGGAGTGGAGGATCTGATCTCCATAGGGACGATCGGCCTGATCAAGGCTATCAATACGTTTAACCCGACGAAGAAGATCAAGCTGGCGACCTATGCTTCCCGGTGCATAGAAAACGAGATCCTTATGTATCTGAGGAGAAACAGTAAGACAAAACTTGAGGTATCTATCGATGAACCGCTCAATGTGGACTGGGACGGAAATGAACTGCTTCTGTCAGATATTCTGGGAACAGATGAGGATACGATATACCGCGATCTGGAAAATGAGGTGGAAAGAAAGCTCCTCATCCGGGCGCTCAACAAACTCTCCAGCCGGGAAAAGATGATCGTAAAGATGCGCTTCGGACTAGACAATCCGGAGGGACAGGAAAAGACGCAGAAGGAAGTCGCGGACCTTCTCGGGATTTCGCAGTCTTATATTTCGAGATTGGAGAAGAAGATCATGCAGAGACTCAAAAGAGAGATGGTGCGTTATGAATAGAAAATCATATTTGTTGAAGAGACATCCTATGATAAATCGTCCGGAAATCAAACGGCTACCTTCCATTTCCTGCAGGTTGGGATGGGACCGTAGTCGAGAGCGTTCCGGTCTTGTTTCTTCCGTTTGAAA
>DYCJ01000332.1 GCA_019418195.1 Clostridiales bacterium
GGTGCAGTCATGGCTAAATGTGCTATTTGTGAAAAGGGTGCTCATTTCGGAAACAATGTAAGCCACTCTCATAGAAGAACACCGAAAATGTGGAAATCAAATGTAAAGTCTGTCAGAGTTAAGACAGAAGGCGGATCTAAAAAAATGTATGTTTGTACATCCTGTCTGAAGTCCGGACGTGTAGAGCGTGCGTAATCAGACAAAGATCTTTTTGAGAGACACGGAATAACCCCGGAACTGTGAGATCAGATCCGGGGTTATATTTTTTATGCGATATGCCCGGTGGACGGACGTAGTTCCGGGCTGAACGGTACAGCGAACAGCGTGAGCCGTGCGGTATCGCGTTCAACAGCAGAACAGCCGGTATCCCAGCACAAGAAAGACGATCGTCAGTATGACGCCCCATACCAGATTCGGAAGCAGCATCATGATAAACATTCCTATAGCTGTCCAGAATAGTGCAAAGCCGCATACTTTTTTCATGCCGTCACTTCCGAATAAGTCTCTTTACATATCTTATGCTCTCTTCTTAAAAATATTCCGGGGAATTATTTTTCTTCTTCATCAGAATCGAGAATATCCATTACATCTTTTTCAGTCATTCTCTCCTCTTTGCCGGTTGTGAACCGGTCGATCACATCCGGAACCATATCAAGGATTTTGGTGATGGTATCCTGATTTTTGATATTTACAAGTCTTGTCTTGCCATCCTGGATCACGATTACTGCGCTCGGTGACATCTTTCCGCCGATACCGCCCATGCCTTTCTCTTTCTTGTCTCCGGAGAATGCCCCTGCTCCGATGCCGAAAGAAACATCGACAAGGGGAAGAATGATCGTTCCGCCGATATGGATTGCATCGCCGACTACAGTCTTTGATGATACGACACCGTCCATTCCTCTGAACAGTGATTCCAGCGTTGTCTTGAAGCTATTGTTTTCTTCAGCCATTTTTTTGTCCTCCTCATATGACTTTTCTGAATTTGTTTCAACTATCAAACCGTTATACTGATGAACGGATAAAAACTATAATCTGAATTTACGTATATGCCGGTATGTCACCCGGACATTTTTATCCCGGAACATATTCAATGCAAAGATCAGCCCGTATAAAATCCGGATCTTCCCTTTTATAAATACATTTCCTTTTAATACTTTGTGTTCGAAATCCGGTTTGATCTGTGTATACTCACCGATCATCGGATAGATCATACTGATGCCGGCAAGAGCATATCCTGTGTAAGACGGATCGCTAAAACCAAACTCGAGATCTACAGAAGCATCTGAAGGTTTTAGAAAATGTAACAGTCTTTTTACTTCTTTTATCAGGCGGGAGAATGCATTCTGATGCATGCTGTTCCTGAGAAAAGCAGCAATACGGTCTTTTTGCTTCTTCAATGTTCTTATCTTATCACATATCCTGCGGAAAGTATATTTTATCTTTTCCGGAATCTTCTTGAATCTTTCATAAAGACCGGATATTTTTTTATGCTTATCGGAATCCGGACTGTACTTTGGACGGCTTTCCGATTCATGTTTATGCATCGTCTCATCTGTTCCATACACTGTCTCTTCAGCACGATCATCGGTGCAGTTTTCTGTATGATCATCAGTGTGGTTTTCAGCACGATCATCTATACGGTCCTCTGTATAATTACCTGCATGATCGTTCTGGTCACGGATCTGCGGAGATTCAGGGACCTTGTGATCATCAGCTTCATCTCCGAATTTCTTCCATCCGGCCCGAATATGCCAGTCAAAGGAGCCGCTTTCGTAACGGATTTCGCCTGATATAAGGTGCATCAGCCAGTGGAACCGGACGCGGCCTTTTGCGCTTTCCGGACTGTTATCTACAGAGAACTCCAGCCTGTAGATAAAAGGAGCCAGAAGGATCACCGCCGTCAGGATAAGGACCAGCGCCAGTATTCCAAGGATCAGAAATCCGATTATTTTTAATATGAACAAAATAATATGTAACATCTGAACTACTGCCCTGCCTTTACATATTCTTTCTGGCGCTCCAGGATATATTTTCTGAGCTCGGCAGTTCCTGTTTCAGCGTATATCTGTTC
>DYCJ01000333.1 GCA_019418195.1 Clostridiales bacterium
TCTCTTCGCAGTATTTACACCGATAGATCTGATTCTCTTCATCAGTGAGTACAAATACGTGATCAAGTCCCTGCTCGATAGATGTGATACATCTCGGGTTTTTGCAGCGGATCACATTGCGGATCTCCTTGGGGAGTCTGAGCTGTTTCTTCTCCACGATCTTTTCATTTTCAATAATATTGATTGTGATGTTGTGATCGATGAATCCGAGAATGTCCAGATCCATGAAATCGATCGGACACTCGATCTTGATGATATCTTTCTTACCCATTTTATTGCTCTTTGCGTTTTTGATGATCGCAACGCAGCAGTCCAGCTTATCGAGGTGAAGATATTTATAGATATCCATGCTTCTGCCAGCTTCTATGTGGTCGAGAACAAAGCCTTCAGAGATACTTCCTACATTCAGTGTATTTTTTACCATGGTTGTTTCCTTTCTGTTATTCCGGAATTTCTTCCGTATGATCAATGTCTTATGTTTCAACACGAGGTTTTGCTGCTGTTACAGCAGCCTGACGATTATTAATCTACGTGGACGTCGAGCAGTGTCAGGATCAGTGCCATGCGGACGTATACGCCGTACTGCACCTGACGGAAATATGCTGCGCGCGGATCATCATCCACCTCCACAGAGATTTCATTTACTCGCGGAAGAGGATGAAGTACATACATATCCTTTGGAGCAAGCTTCATTTTTGCCTTGTCAAGGATGTAGAAGTCTTTCATGCGTACGTAGTCTTCCTCGTTGAAGAAACGCTCTTTCTGTACTCGTGTCATGTAGAGGATGTCAAGGCTCGGCATAGCGTCTTCGAGACGGACAACTTCTTCATATTCGATGTTGTTGCGGTCCAGTACATCATGACGGATATATTCCGGAAGCCTTAACTCCTCCGGGGAGATCAGGACAAAACGGATGTTTTCGTATCTCACAAGGGCGTTGATCAGCGAGTGTACGGTACGACCGAACTTCAGGTCGCCGCACAGGCCGATGGTCAGGTTATTGAGTCTTCCTTTGACATTGCGGATCGTCAGAAGGTCTGTCAGTGTCTGTGTCGGATGCTGATGTCCTCCGTCTCCGGCGTTGATGACCGGGATAGAGGAGTGCTGGCAGGCTACCATCGGTGCTCCTTCTTTCGGATGTCTCATAGCGCAGATATCTGCATAGCAGGATACTGTCCGTATCGTATCAGATACACTCTCTCCCTTAGAAGCAGAGCTGGAGTCAGCTGAGGAAAAGCCAAGCACGCTTCCGCCAAGATTCAGCATGGCAGCCTCGTGGCTTAAACGTGTTCTTGTACTCGGCTCATAGAATAATGTGGCAAGTTTTTTCCCTTCGCATGCATGCGCATATTTCTCCGGATTTGCCTCAATATCCTGTGCAAGGTCCAGAAGCTTGTCAAGTTCTTCCACGGTAAGATCCAGTGGGCTCATCAAATGTCTCATAAGTGTCCTCCTTAAATATATAAATGTGTTTTTACCAAATGTCCGGTATTGTCTCTGGTTTATCTGTACTGGAGCAATTCGTCAACGGTTTTCCTCTTTGGTACAGCGGGAATAATGCCGGGCTGACCGATCGCGATCAGTGCCGCCAGCTCCTGATCTTCGGGAAGACCGAGCAGGCCGCTGATGCCGTCCTCGTCAAATATGCCCATGATCACGGTGCCCAGACCGTGATCCCATGCCGCAAGACAAAAACTCTGGCATGCAGCCCCTACATCAAACATCTGCCATCGGTCCCCTTTTTTAGTAGAAAATGATCCGTCGCGCTCATAGCCACAGCGTCCCTTTTTAAAGGTGACAGCCATCAGCATGCTTACCTGACGTATGATATTTGAATTGTAATCAGGGGTATACTTGTCCGCGATCTCGGCAAGAAGAGAAGGATCTTCAATTGCAATATAGCGGGTAATCTGAGTATTTTTCCAGGAAGGGGAATAAGATGCCAGAGAAACAATAGAATCAATAACAGAATGATCAACAGGTTCAGCCGTGTATTTCCGGATACTTCTGCGGGTTTTTAAACATTCAGT
>DYCJ01000334.1 GCA_019418195.1 Clostridiales bacterium
TTTTCCTACGTATCCTAATGTACTAATCCTCATTTATATACCCACCTTTTTGTTCATCACTCACGATCACGCCCTGTTTCATCGTGATCACTCGTTCATTCATCTCGTTTACGATTTCCTGGTTGTGCGTAACAACAAGCACTGTAGTCCCTCGTTCATTCGCTTCTTTCAGAATACTCATGATCTCCCATGAATTCGTCGGATCCAGGTTTCCGGTAGGCTCATCCGCCAGCAGTATGGCAGGTTCATTTACAAGCGCTCTCGCAATGGCAACACGCTGCTGCTCACCACCTGAAAGCTCTTTCGGAAAAGATTTATACTTCTGCGCCAGTCCGACCAGAGAAAGCGCCGCCGGTACTTTCTTTTTGATGATTCTCGTCGGTGTCTCTGTCACGCGCAGGGCAAAAGCGATATTTTCATAGATATTTCTGTCTTTCAGCAGACGGAAGTCCTGAAAGACAACGCCGATCCCTCTTCTGTATTTTGCGATATTACGGTGTTTCATCCTGTTCAGGTTCTGTCCGTTCACGATGATCGTTCCCTCGGTCGGATTCAGTTCCTTCATGATCAGTTTGATCAGAGTAGACTTTCCGGATCCGCTGTCACCTACGATAAAGACGAACTCACCCCGTTCGATCTTTACGGAAATTCCGTTCAGGGCTGCATTACCTTTGGAATACTCCTTTGTCACCTTTCTTAATTCAATCATATGTTCCTCCTAATTATTCATACCCCTGCTCTTATTTCAAATACGTTTTATATGAACTCCTTTCTCTTCCTTCCACCATGCAAGTCCGATTCCGGGCTCCGCCCTCCATCTCACTTGGGCTGAGCGCCCTATGCATCTCACATCCCGGTTCCGTGCCGGACCAGGTCCGCACGGCCCTGCTCTGCGATCTGCGCATGGCCAGACAGAAATCAATACTCCAGCGACTCCATATAATTCATGTATTTTACGACCATCAGCGCGATCTTGAATGTAATAGCATCCTCGAAAACGCGAAGATCCAGACCGGTGCTCTTTTGAAGCTTATCCAGCCTGTATACAAGAGTATTTCTGTGAATATAAAGCTGCCTGGACGTTTCTGATACATTGAGGCTGTTCTCAAAGAATTTATTGATCGTCGTCAATGTCTCCTCATCAAAATCGTCCGGAGATTTCCCCTCGAAAATCTCTTTTATGAACATCTTACACAGCGGGATCGGCAGCTGATAGATCAGGCGTCCGATACCCAGAGTGGTAAATGCCACGATATCCTTTTCATCGAAAAAGATCTTCCCGACGTCAAGAGCGAGCTTGGCTTCTTTGTAGGACTTTGAAACTTCCTTGATGTCGCCTACGATCGTTCCGTATGCAATGCGGATCTGCTCCTCCCCTCCCTCGTTGCGGAGCGTATCCAGCATTTCCTGTGCCATCTTTTCAAGTTCTTTATTACCGTCCTTGTCAGTAAGCTCCTTCACCACGATAATATTTTTTTCATCGACCGCAGTGATAAAATCTTTTGACTTGCCACCGAGCAGGCTTCTCACATTCTCGAGCGCGGCATTGTCCCTTTCGTGTGATGTCTCAATAATAAAGATAACACGTTTTACTTCTGTGTCAATATGTAATTTTTTTGCACGGTTATAAATATCTACCAGAAGCAGGTTGTCAAGGAGCAGGTTTTTAATGAAATTATCCTTGTCAAACCGCTCTTTATATGCCACCAGCAGACTCTGGATCTGAAATGCCGCAATCTTGCCAAGCATGTACACATCCTCGGTGTCTCCGTCTGCGAGGAGCACATACTCAAGTCTCTGTTCATCAAAGATCTTGAAAAACTGACAGCCCTGGATCACCTGACTGTCTGCAGGCGATTCCACAAATGAAAGCACTGCTTCACTGCGGTCCTGCGAGCTTTCAAATGTAGCCGCAAGTTCTTTTCCTTCCGTGTCAAGAACACAGAAGTCCACTCTTGCAATTCCTTTCAGGC
>DYCJ01000335.1 GCA_019418195.1 Clostridiales bacterium
GTCATAATTCTTCCTTACATAGTCGGCAAGCCTTTTCTGCCCTTTACTCATTTTGGCGTATTTCTCTTCAATCCGGAGAATCAGCTCATTTGTAGTTGTTTCTGTAGTTTCCATTTTATTCTTTATTCCTTATTTTAGATTTCTTAATATTTGTATCAGATTCAGGGCAAAACTGCAACATTTAAAACAGCAGTACTATATGGGCCTTGTATATTGCTTCAGCCATTCCTGCTCTTCTTTATTAAGATAAGGAGATACTTTTTCATACACTGATCTGTGATAATTGTTCAGCATGTCCCGCTCTTCTTCTGTCATCCGTTCGGGCAGGAGTGCATCAAGATCGATGGGAACAAATGTCAGAGGTTCAAAATGCATGAACTGTCCATACTCATTTGTCTCATCTTCACACACAAGAAGTTCATTTTCCAGACGGATGCCATGGGAGCCTTCAATATAGATCCCTGGTTCATCAGTGATGATCATATTGCGTTCAAGGACCTGAGCCGGAACATTACCTTCTTTCCACCGGAAATTTATGGGGGCTTCATGGACGTTAAGCAGGTATCCCACGCCATGCCCGGTGCCATGATTGAAGCTGACCCGTTCTTTCCAGAAAACTTCACGCGCAATGCAGTCCAGATTTGCTCCGCTGCATCCATGGAGAAAGACGGCGTTCATTAACCGGAGCATCGCCCTTGCAACAAGGGTGAAATCTTCTTTTTCTCTCTGCGATATTTCACCGATAGCTACAGTACGGGTAATATCAGTTGATCCTTCCCAGTAGTGTCCTCCGGTGTCTGTCAGCAGCATCCCGCCTTTGTGAAGCGTAGCGCCGGATTCCGGCGTTGCACTGTAATGTACGATGGCTCCGTGTTCGCCGAATGCGCTGATCGGCGCAAAGCTGGCGCCCAGATAACCTTCCTGCTGTGCCCGGAAAGATTCCAGTTTATCCGATGCTGAAATTTCCGTGACAATATCATCCGATCCAGCCGCATGTTTCAGCCAGAACATAAACTTTGTGTGCGCGACTGCGTCTTTAAGATGCGCCTTTTTTGTGTTATTAATCTCTGTATCATTTTTAATGCATTTCATGAGAACTTCCGGATTCACCCGCTCTTTGATCATAGCTTTTTCCGGAATATTCTGATAAAGTGTATAGTTTACCCTTTCAGGGTCCAGCAGAATGACAGAAGTCGGATTTATGTTCTTTACCGCAGCATATATATCGTTGTAGGGTTTCATAAAAATCTCGTTTTTCTTCAGTTCATTGAGGACTTTTTCCGGGAATTTCTTTTCATCCGCATATAATTCAGCATGATCTTCATAGACCATCATGTATGACAGAACAAGAGGACAGTATGCAATGTCGCTTCCACGGATATTCAAAAGCCATGCGATATCATCAAGACTAGAAAGGAGATGGATATTCGCGGAAACCTTCTTCATTTCTTCTCGTACTCTCTGCAATTTGGATGCGGTGTTTTCTCCGCTGTATTTTTCGCCCAGAAGAAATGCTTTTCCCATTGGGAGCTGCGGCCGGTCATTCCAAATTCTTCCGATCAGATCGGCCTGATAAAATACACGGCCTTCTTTCTCTGCGGCAATCTGCGCATAACGTTTGCCTACATTTACTCCGACGGTCCGTCCGTCAAATCCGATGACTCCCATTGACGGAAGCTCTTTTTCGAGAAACTGTTCGATCGTATCCACTCCCGGTTCACCCGACTTAAAAAGTGTAATGCCGCTGCCAGCCAGCTCTTTTTCTGCCTGAATGAAATACCTTCCATCCGTCCACAGACCTGCCATATTCTTTGTGATCACAGCGGTCCCTGCTGATCCCGTAAATCCCGTGATAAACTGGCGGGCCTTAAAATATTCTCCCACATACTCGCTCTGGTGAAAATCGTCAGACGGCACGATATAGATATCAATACTCTCCTGCTCCATCCCGCGGCGCAGAGCCGCGA
>DYCJ01000336.1 GCA_019418195.1 Clostridiales bacterium
GGTTAACGTGTCCGCTCTCGTCTATGATCGCAGCGTCGGTGGAACCGCCGCCCATATCAAGGATTGCAAGAGGGAGTTTGGTACCCGGCGTAGTCAGGGCTCCGAGGCTTGCCATAACCGCTTCAACGCCTGCAACTTTCACATCTGTTCCCAGATCTGTCGTAAGGTGTGCGGCAATCTCCTGCATGGGAAGCTTCTGGGTCTTTACCATGGCCGCGATGCCGACAGCTTTTTCAAGACAGGTTTCTCCTGCCAGCGCACCTGAAATCAGGACAGGAGCAAGAGTATCAACAGCGAGGATATCGGTAATGCGGATATCTGCTTCTGCGCTCTTGTCAAGCTCGCTCATTCCTGTCCGGATGCGGGAGAGCATATTTCCGACGTTTGTATCCGGCTGACCGCTGATGTCGCGGATATCGCCGGCGTCTTCTGCGGCTGCCATGATCTTATCGGCGCCTTCGTCCAGACTGATCGTGACATTTTTATCGCCGTAGAAATATATTTCTCCTGCAGGAAGTACGTTTTCGTGGATATTTCCGCCCGGCGTCTTCAGGACAACAGCGCTCCGCTTGCCGATCAGGCTCTTTGCTATCGGTGTGATAGTCCGGGTTTCTTCTGCGGTCAGACCGAGAAGAGTGGCGATTCCGTACGGATTTGAGAGCATGCGGATCGTCTGCCCCGGAAGTGCTACCTCGATAGCAGCAGGGACGCCGTCCGGAAGCCTGTCGATCCGTCGCACCTCGTCGATGATCGGAATCTGCTTATGGATACGGTTCTCTACAAGAACTGCTTCATCCGCCTGCAGAATAATACCGACGATGTCGACCTCTTCGTGCTGATTGACGACAGCAGCAACTTCCTCATAGCTGTGCTCTGAAGATGCGGCCAGAATATAGGCAGTGCCCGGAACGGCCCGTGATATATTTTCAATCAGCAGAATCTCGCCGACAGCTTGCCCGGCTCCCGCGGGAGTGGACGGGTTATGACCGATCATGGAAGAATCCGTGATCACGGTCTCGGTCAGCGTTTCCATAGCAGTATCTCCGATGACCGGGGCGGCTTCGTTCAGCCGTACAAGATCGATATCGGAGGTTTCGCGCCCGATCCGGCTCATAGCCAGTTTGAGCGCGTTCTTTACGGAATAGACATTCTCGATGGTTCCTTTTGTACCTGTGGTCGGACAGGAAGCGCTGGTAAGAAATGTAACATTTCCTCTGTCGGTCACTTCCCCTACACAGACTTCAGTTGTGGAATTTCCTATATCAACTCCAGCGATATAACTCAACGTAATATTCCTCTCTTTTCATACACTTCTGCGGCTTCCATAACAAGACGCGCACAGTTCTTTGCATTGTATTTCTCAAGGAGCTCCTGAGCCATCATGACCAGTTCCAGTTTGGTGGAGCGGTTCGGACGCAGCTTGTCATACATTTTCAGGATCACGTCATCCGGCACATCTACCAGCTCGGCGGCACGCTCAAAATTTTTCTCCATAGGAGTGTTGCCGGCGTCCATAGCTACCTGTCCCTGTGCTCTTAACATTTCTTTGGAAATTTTGATGTCATCAGAAGAAATGTGCCCTTTCGTCACTTCGTCCAGTGTGATGTCGGTGAATTTTTTGCCGGTTTTGGATGTAATATTGTCTTTTTCATGTTCTGCAAAGGGATATCTCATCTATCTTTCCTCCCATTCAACAGCTCCGACTTCGGGATCAAGCTGTTCTGTTTCTGCGATGTGCATGATCGCCGCTTTCACCTGGTAGCGGGGTCTGGACATCGGGTCGTTTGTACAGGGAACAGGAGTGACCTGTTCTCCTTTTACATATTTTGCTGCATTCTGTCCGATCTGGCGGTAAGTCTCCAGCGTCATAAGCGGCGCCTGCGGGAACAGCTCCAGATTGGAGAGCGGGAAAAGGTCTTTCTGATGAATAACGGTTGTCCCTTTGGACTGGATGCCGAT
>DYCJ01000337.1 GCA_019418195.1 Clostridiales bacterium
ATATTGTAACACTGCTGCAGCAGATCTCCGAGTATCATCGGGATGGCGAACTTCAGCATCGTTTTCATGACAGGACCATGTGTCAGTTCATTTTCCATTTCAATCCACATCTTTCTTTTCGTAAGTTTATAATTAACATTCGTAATATATAATAATTCCCGGAAGATAGAATGTCAACGTTGACTATTATTTTTTGTATATTTATAATATGAACTGCAAAGGAGGTGCTGCGTATGTTTATGGACGGACTGGACGAGCTGGATCAGAAGATCGTCAGCCTGCTGATCCGGAACGCGAGAATGTCATACTCGGAGATCGGGCAGCAGGTCGGGATTTCACGGGTAGCTGTGAAAATGCGTGTGCAGGCGCTCGAGCAGAAAGGCATCATTGAAGAATATACGACGATCATTAATCCGCAGAAGATCAGCGGCGCGGTTTCCTGCTATTTTGAGATTGAGACAAAGCCGGATATGCTGGCGGAAGTGGCGGAGATTTTGAAAAAGAACGATACGATCACACAGATTTACCGTGTGACAGGAAAAAGCAGACTCCATGTCCATGCAGTGGCATCCTCCAATGAGGAGATGGAAGAGTTGATCTGTAATACAATGGACAGTCTGCCGGGTGTGGCCGCGTGTACCTGTAATACGATATTGTCCAGAATCAAAGACATCAAAGGACTGCGGCTGTAAGCCGGGGGAGTATCAAGACGGTACAGCATAGCGGAAGATTCAGGATAGAGGACGGATGTGATGAACATTTTGAAAGGCATGGATGTGATCATCCTCAGCTTTACGGCTGCGGGAACGGAATTAAACAGGCGGTTGTGTGAAATGATACGAGGAGCTTTCGGACCGGAAGAGGCTCCTGGGAGATGCGGCGGATATGCGCCGGAAAAATATGCGGGGAGAGGAACCTATCCTCTTCCGGCCGACAAAGGGGCGCTGATAGGCGGTAGCTGGGGGAAGGCGGCGTATATTTTTATCGGAGCGGCGGGAATTGCCGTGCGCTATATTGCCCCGTGGGTGAAAGATAAATACACGGATTCTCCCGTACTGGTGATCGATGAAAAGGGGCAGTATGTGATCCCGCTGCTCTCCGGTCATGTCGGCGGCGCGGTTTCTCTGGCGGATGAGATCGCGGAGCTGCTCGGGGCCGTGTCGGTCCACACGACTGCTACGGATGTGCAGGGAAAGTTTGCGGTAGATGTATTTGCCAAAAAGAACGGTCTGGTGATTACAGACCGGGAGGCTGCAAAAAATATATCGGCGGCAGTTCTGAACGGAGAAAAGATTGCATTCTATATAGAAAGGACAGAATCGGAAGGTTTGGATAATGAAGCGCGAACTGTCAGAGTCGGAGGCCGGCTGCCGAAAGAGATTATCCTCTGCGAGTCAGAAAGAGAGACGGAGAGCTATGATTATCGGATTATTGTGAGAGCCGCATCTGAGACAAATGATCAGAGCATACAGAGTGGAACGCGCCAGGAAATCTGTAAAATGGATAGTGAAAAGTGTACGCTGATCCTTCTGCTCGGAAATATTGCCGCGGGGATCGGATGCAGAAAACAAATAGATGATTCTGTTCTGGAAAAAGGATTTCTGGACATTCTCAGAGCAAACGGACTTGATATCAGTCAGGTGAAGAGTGTGGCAAGCATAGATTTGAAGAAAGATGAGTCTGCTATCCTTCAGCTTTGTGAAAAGTACCATATTCCTTTTGTGACATACACTGCCGGGGAACTCGGGCAGGTACAGGATGTTTCGACTGGTTCGGACTTTGTGAAGAAAGTGACCGGGGTAGACAACGTATGCGAACGGGCGGCGCGGCTGAGCTGCAGTGCAGGGAATATGATACAGGGCAAGTGCATACGGGAAGGAATGACAGCGGCGCTTGTGAGGTGCCCAGTAGAGATTATATTCTGACTATAGTGTGT
>DYCJ01000338.1 GCA_019418195.1 Clostridiales bacterium
TGGCAGGACTGTGGAGGCATAGCCCTGCCATGCGTCTATTTTATACTTTAGGGAACAGCAGGTCTGCCGCATTGATCTGCTTGTATTCGTGTAAAGTGAGGAACCGGTATGGAACAGATGTCATTATTCGGAAATAACAGAGCGATGACTCCGCTTACCAGCAGGCTGCGTCCGGATTCGCTGGATGATTTCGCAGGGCAGGAGCATCTTGTGGGAAAGGGGAAGATCCTGCGGCAGCTGATCGAGAGGGACCAGATCTCATCCATGATCTTCTGGGGGCCTCCGGGCGTAGGAAAGACGACCCTTGCCAGTATCATAGCCGGAAAGACGAAGTCGGAATTCATTAATTTCAGTGCAGTTACCAGCGGGATCAAGGAGATCAAGGAAGTGATGAACCGTGCGGAGATGAGCAGGAGAGTAGGAATGCGCACCGTTCTCTTTGTGGACGAGATCCACCGTTTTAACAAAGCACAGCAGGATGCGTTTCTTCCATATGTAGAGCGGGGCAGTATCATACTGATCGGTGCAACGACAGAAAATCCCTCTTTTGAGATCAATGCGGCCCTTCTGTCAAGGTGCCGTGTCTTCGTGCTGAAAGCGCTGAAGGAAGATGATCTTGTAAAACTTCTGAAAAATGCCCTGAAGAATCCGGATGGTTTCGGAAATCAGAACGTCGATATTTCCCCGGAGAATCTCCGCGCTATCGCTGCATTTGCAAACGGCGATGCAAGGACTGCGCTCAATACGCTTGAGATGGCTGTCTTAAACGGTGAGATCAGTGCAAAGGGGATCACGGTTACGACAGAAGGTCTTTCCCAGTGCATCAGCCGTAAGTCTCTTCTGTATGATAAAACAGGAGAGGAACATTATAATCTGATCTCTGCTCTTCATAAATCTATGCGAAACAGTGATCCTGACGCAGCTATCTACTGGATGATGCGCATGCTGGAAGGAGGAGAAAATCCACTCTATATCGCCCGGCGCCTGATCCGTTTTGCCAGTGAAGACGTGGGGATGGCAGACAGTCATGCGCTTCAGGTGGCAGTGGCAGCCTATCAGGCATGCCATTTCCTCGGGATGCCCGAGTGTGATGTGCACCTCACTCATGCAGTTGTCTACCTGTCTATGGCGCCCAAGTCCAATGCCCTTTACACAGCCTGCGAAGCCGCAAAAAAGGATGTAAAGACATTGCGGGCGGAGCCGGTGCCCATGCAGATTCGCAATGCTGTTACGGGACTTATGAAAGAACAGGGATATGGAAAAGGATACGAATATGCACATGATACGGAAGAAAAGCTGACCCATATGCAGTGCATGCCGGACAGCCTGAAAGACAGGACATATTATCATCCGACTCAGGAAGGCGAAGAGAAGAAAACTGCCAAACGCCTGGAAGAGATCCGTAAAGTCCGGGAAGAGTGATTTTGGGTCTTCCAAAAGAAGCCAGTTAATTCTACTTATAAAATGCCCGGAAAAAGCTCAGACTATCCATAAGTGCTTTTAAGAGAGGAATACTTATCGTGAAACGACTGAGTGAATACTTATTTCTGGGGGCTCTGGGCGGGACGCTCTATTATTCTTTTGAAATGATATTCCGGGGATTCTCCCACTGGTCCATGTTCCTGCTGGGAGGTATCTGTCTGGTGTTTTTTGCCCAGCAGGGAATATGGACCGGATGGAGTGCACCTCTGTGGAAACAAGTGATATGGTGTGCGATCTTCGTGACTTCCTGCGAATTCATTACGGGAATTTTTGTGAATAAGATCATGCACTGGAATGTGTGGGATTATACAGATCAGCCTTTTCAGGTCATGGGGCAGATCCTGTGTCTTATACACATCTCCGAGCCC
>DYCJ01000339.1 GCA_019418195.1 Clostridiales bacterium
GGGCGTGGCCGAGGACGTCGAGGATCTCGACTTCCTCACCGATGCTCCGGGCAAAATCCTTTTCCTTTTTCAAAGGACGCCCCAATCCGGGCGAACTTACTTCAAACACATAGGAATCCTCGATATAATCCTTTTCATCCAGGATATCGGAGAATCTTCTGCTGACTGCCTCACAGTCGTCTACGGTGATCCCTCCGGGTTTGTCAATATAGGCACGCAGATACCACGTGCCTCCCTCCTTGACATATTCCACATCTACCAGCTCAAACCCCAGTTCCGAAATGACCGGTTCCAGAAGTTCTTCTGTCTTCTGTTCGTATTCTTCTCTTCTCGACACGCTATAATTCCTCCTTACCAACAAAGAAGAGTGAACTTTCGTCCACTCTTCTGCCGGGTTCCTTATGTAACTATTGGTAAGTATACCACCAGTTTCCTTAGATTGCAAGGGTTGAATTAAAAACTTTTTATCATCCTCTGTATTTGGTTCCGGCTCCGTCACGCTTTGCCTGTTTCAGCCGGTTCAGCGTTACTTCCTTTTCATTATAATGTATCTTTGTCTCTGTTCCTTCTTCAAAAAGATACACATTCTCCAGCTCATCTTTCTTCTGCAGCCGTATCCCGCGCACGCCTACGGCAGCTTTTTTCTTCACCGGAATATCGACAGCCGGAAATCTCAAGAAATAGCCGTTCCTTGTCTGCAGCACTGCATGCTGGCTGTCATTGAGTACCTTCACAGAGATCAGGGAATCCCCGTCCTGCAGCTTCGTGGCCGCAATCGTGCGCTTGGTCACCTGAAACTCTGTCCCCTCGACTTTTTTGATCATCCCCTGTGCCGTTGCAAACAGAAGGTAAGCATATCTCATCTGCTCTGCATCACATACCATGATGATCTGTTCATCGCTGGTAGAATAGTTGCTGACATTATCGATCGGTGTCCCTTTGTCGCGGAACCTTCCATATGGCACATCCAGTACTTTGACCTGATGCATTCTGCCGCTGTCAGTAAAAATACAAAGCTTTCCGGTATTCATACAGTGTACTACGTATTTGTTCTCACTGTCGGCAGCTTCTTTGTTTCTCTCATAAACCGATGTATCGACCGTCTTGGCATATCCGAAGCGATCCATCAGGAAGACAACCTCCTGCTCTTCTATCTTCTTCTCCTCATAGACCGCCTCTTCTGCGTTTTCAATGACTGTGCGGCGTTTGCAGGCATATTCTTTCTTAAAGCCATCCAGTTCTTCTATGATCACGCCTGCCATGGAATCGTAATTATTCAGGATATCCTCAAAACGTGCGATATTCTTGAGCGTCTGTTCATGCTCGGCCCGGAGCGCTTCGATCTCCAGTCCGATCAGGCGATAAAGGCGCATCTCCAGGATCGCCGTTGCCTGCCGCTCGGTAAAACGCAGCATGGCAGCCATCTTCTTTGAGATGTTGGATTTAAACTTGATATTGTCTGTAATACCATTGACAAGGCATGCCCTTGCATCCTTTACAGACTTGCTTCCGCGCAGGATCTCGATGATCAGGTCGATCACGTCGCATGCTTTGATCAGACCTTCCTGCACCTCACTCTTCTCTTTTTCTTTGGCAAGGAGTGTCTGATATTTGCGGGTAGCAAGCTCAAACTGAAAGTCTACATGGTGCTCGATGATCTTTTTAAGCCCCAGCGTCTCCGGTCTTCCGTCCGCCACAGCGAGCATATTTACACCGAACGTATCCTCAAGACGCGTCTTTTTGTAGAGCATATTTTTCAGATTTTCCACATCCGCACCTTTTT
>DYCJ01000034.1:0-13432 GCA_019418195.1 Clostridiales bacterium
CTGAGTTAACTGCCGGGGTAACGCCTGTGGATCATGTTCGAAGCGCAATGCACGTAAAAAAGAATAACGGATTTTTGGTCTTATTGGAAACGCACATTCTCCTGAATGATAACGAACAACACATTTCTCTGTTTATTATCAATAAGGAGGTTTTTTTATGCCAAAAACTAAATTTCAGGAAGTAATTTTTACCATTCTGATGGTATTTGTCATGGTCTATGCAATGATCTGCTATAACATCGCTTTGAATACGGGTGGGATGAGCAGCACCGTATTTCTGTCAGCATTTCATGAACTTGTGATCATGGCGCCGGTCGCTTTTATACTTGATTTCTTTTTTGTAGGACATATCGCAAAGAAAACGGCATTTTGCATCGTGAATCCGGAAAGGGAGAATCCATTCCACCTTGTTCTTGTGATTTCTGCCGTATCTGTCGCATGGATGTGCCCACTCATGAGCCTTGCAGCAACAATATTGTTCAAAGGTGTCGGAAACCATTTTATCGCAGTATGGCTGCAGACTGTTGTACTGAACTTCCCGATGGCATTCTTCTGGCAGATTTTGTATGCAGGGCCATTCGTTCGCTTTTTATTCAGACAGATATTCCGTGAAAAAGCAAATACTCCCGAAGCATCAAAAAGCCTCTCCTGATCTGGGGAGGTTTTCTTTTTGTTATATTGCCTTCTTCTGCATTTTCTTCCGCTCCCGCAGCTCCCGAAAGAATCCCGTCATAAGAGCGCTGCACTCTTCCTCAAGCACCCCTGTGGTAAGCTCTGCCTGATGATTAAATGCTTTCACATCCAGGAGGTTGAGGACAGACCCTGCGCATCCCGCCTTCGGGTTCATACACCCCACTACCACCCGTGTCACACGTGACTGTATGATCGCTCCTGCGCACATCTGGCAGGGTTCCAGCGTCACATATAATGTACACTCTTCAAGCCGCCAGTCGCCAAGTTTTTTACTTGCTTTCTTGATGGCTGTGATCTCCGCATGGGCAAGGGGGCTCTTATTCGTATTCCTGCGGTTGTATCCCCTGCCTATGATCTTACCTTCATGGACGATCACACAGCCGATGGGCGTTTCATCCAACCTGTAAGCTTTCTTTGCCTGCCGGATTGCTTCTTTCATATATTTTTCATCAATCCTTTTCTGCTCTGTGCAGAGTTCCATATTTTCTGTAGACATAATTTTCCTTTCCGACTTCGTTCTTTTTCCTGCTCTTCCTGAATAGACTGGAATGAAAAGAGACAAGACCAGAGGTTATTTTATTCTATGAATACCGGTACTTTTTATCTATATGAATATGAAAATTATAAGCGTAAACGGAACGTAGGATTTATCAAAGTCTCCCAGCATTACCAGTCCTGCATCCTCCAGATCCACGTTCGCGGTATCCCCGTCAGAAGCGGAAGCACACTCATCCTGTCCGCTTTCTGCTGTGAACAGGATGCGATGATCATGTCGCAGATTGCGGAGCTTACCTCATGCGGAAGAAATATCTCAATCCGCCTTTCTGTATCCGAGACGCATTTCCCGGGGAGACGGGCTCTTCAGCAGATCGATGGATTTCTCCTGCAGAATCCCGACAGGGACGCTCCTCCGCTCTTCTGGATGGCATCCTCATTCTTTTTTGATATCCGGCCTGATATGATGCAGACGGACGAACCGAAAGCAGAGACCGCATCCGAAGCAGAAGCTGTCCCCGAGCCGGAGACTGCACCTGAACCAGAATCTGCACCTAAGCCGGCAGCTGCACCTGAACCGGAATCCGCATCTGAACTAGAAGCTGCATCCCCCCCAGCTCCGGAGCCTGCGCTGCAGTCCGTGGAAGCGAAAGAACTTCCACAGGATCGGATAGGGGAAGATTCCTTCCCCCTATCCGATCACCGCGATGCCTCGGTCATCTCGCAGCAATGCCGCGAGATGACCGAGGCCCGTCGGATGCCCAATCCTGCAAGCACGGCGGTCGACCTCCAGGCGTATCGCGCAAAAAAGATCAGCCGTTCGGATCTCACCCTGCTGCCACGAAAGTTCTGGCCGCTTGCCAACAACAGTTTCCTGCTGCACGGATACCACAATTATAATCATCTTGCACTTATCGAAGAAAACGGTAGACGATGGCTGGGAGTCCCCGGTATATACGATACGCGCGAGGCCCGGGCTGCCGATCTGTTCGGCTTTCCGCGGTTCACGCGCGCATATGTCTCAGTATTGGAACTAACCGATGAGGAACGAAATGACACAGCAGACTTTGGCCACTGGTGCCGCTGTGTCGGAACCTGCAGTCCAGGCGGCACCCCGCCGGCATCCTCCGGCAATTTCCAGGCATCCCCTGCTCCAGATAGCCGGCTTAAATAATTCCATTCATCTCCTGATAAAGGCGCTTCGCATAACTGTCTGTCATGCCGCACACATAGTCTGTCACGAGGAGCAGGCGGAGATACAGTTTCTCCGCTTCGCTCTTTCCCTCTGCCTGCAGTTTGTAAGCATTTTTATAATTGTCAGAGATAAAAGAGACAACACGTTTATCGATCGTATCCTGCCTGACATCTGTATCATAGTAGAGCACAGCCCTGACCAGTTTATCCATAAGGTTGTCCAGTATAGCAGACTCTGCCACTTCCATCTTATAGATCTCCATAGAAGAAAATACACGGCGGTAAGCCATATCTCCCAACAGATCCATCAGCTTCTCTCCGTAAGTTCCGTAAAACAGATCATGCCCGAACGTTCCAGTCATGATACTGTCATAATTCGAAGTGAACCCGAATGTAGCACAGCTGATCAAAAAACCCTGTGCACTGATGATCCAGTTCTTTACCGCGTAGGATTCCGGATTGCTGACACCTTTCTTTAACCCGCGGTCATAAAGCTGGCGAAGCTTCTCCAACGGTTTAAAAGGTGGCTCGGGATAATTTTTCTCCAGAGGCGCCAGCTCTCTCTCCAGAGTATAATAAGTAATAAATCCCTTTACAAATGCATCTTCTATATCAGCTGTTTTATATGCCAGATCATCAGCGGCCTCCAGGATATAAGTCAACGGATGCCGGTTATTTCCCGCTCCTGTCGCTTCTGTCACCCTGTGGAACACTGCTTCATCCGCAAGGTAATACCCCATCTTTTTGTCTTTAATGTTTCCGCTGTCTTTTCGTACCCCGGTGGACGGAACCGGATATTTAATAATGGTGTTGAGCAGAGCATAGGTCAGGTTCATCCCGTGCTCATCTACCAGATAATGCAGTTTTGTCACAAGGCGGAGTGCCTGGGCATTTCCTTCAAAATGGTAAAAATCCTGCTTCATCTGCTCGCTCAGTATATCTTCTACAGGCTGTCCGCAAAAAGACAGCTTCGGCAGATTTCTGGCAAACCACTCACGAATCGCCACTTCTCCGAAATGTCCAAACGGCGGATTTCCTATATCGTGAATCAGACCCGCACACTCAAGGATATGGGAAATATCCTCTTTCATCCGCGGAGTAAAACCTGAATTTCTGCGGAATTTCAGAATATTTTCTCCGATATTCTGTCCGAGGGATTTTCCCAGAGAGGAGACCTCAAGTGAATGCGTCAGCCTCGTTCGTATAAAATCGCTCTTATCCAGAGGAAACACCTGGGTCTTATCCTGTAGACGCCGGAATGACGCGCTGCCGATGATCCTGTGGTAGTCTTTTTCAAATTCGCTTCTAAGGTCTGTCGACTTTGACCTTCCTGAGCTTCCCCGTTCCCTCATCGGAGACAGCAGCGTTCTCCATTCCATTGTGCGTTTCCCCTTTCATCTGTGCGTCAGTTCCCGCTGTCTGTATTTCCAGCCGCAAAGCAGATCTGATCAGTCAAGGTAGATCGGCGGCTCATAGGCCTTACCGAGCAGAGCCTTCTTGCGTTCCTGAAGTCCGAGGAACGCCCACTCTGTCATATCTGTCCATTTATGGATCGTACGGTCATATACCTGCACATAACCGATTCTTGTGGGATGCATACGTACACTGTTCGACTGATATTCTTTTCCTGTATAAGGGTTTACCTCACCGGCTTCCCTGTCTTCCTCAACATCATCGTGGGAAATAACAGGTTCAAAATCATCCTTTTCCTTTGTCACGGCTGCAGCCGGAGACTGTTCTTCCGCCGGATGCACTGCCTCCCGCTCCGGCTGTTCTTCGCTCACCGGCCAGCCTGTCTCCCCTCCGGTCGTATCCTCACGCACTGCTTCTGCTGCCGTTGTCTCTTCAACAGTATCCGCCGCATCTGCATCACGCTGCTTTCTGCGAAGGAAAATCCCGCCAGTGTGGAAAAGAGATTTCTTCGGTTTCTCCAGTTCCTTCTTTATTTCTTCCACCGGCTCTCCGGCCTTTGCGTTTTCCTCCAGTTCGGACAATTCTTCATGGATCTCATAGAGTTCTCCGATCGTCATATCCCGCTCGTCTGAAACTGCTTCCTCTTCGGAAGTTTTTATTTCGGACAGACTCTCCTTTTTCATTTCTTCTGCCTGACTTTTTTCCACTGCTTCTGTCCGTGCGAGCGCAGCTTTTTCAAGCGCCGCCGTGCTGCGCGGCTGCACCGGTGCCTCCGACATAATGCTCAAATGGAACGGGCAGTCAAGGATCGCAGCGATCATGCGCATATCCTGCTCCTGAAAATTATCCCTTCCCAGGCGCTGTGTCAGATTCTGTCTCGACATCTTTTTGCCTGTCCGGATTTCGATCAGCTCGGCAAGCTGTTTGATCGTCATTCCTTTTCTCCCCAGAATGATCTTGACCTGTTCACCAAATGTTAAATCTTCCATGGTTCTCCTCCTTATGTATTGCTTATATCCCCCAATGTTGCTATCTGAAATGGTAACAGTTCAACACGCGTCATTCGCAAAGCCGCACTGTTACCTGAGATATTCTTCCAGCGTAATTCCCTGTTCCGTGATCTCTTGGGCCGCTTCTTTTCCGACATAGCGGTAATGCCACGGTTCATAAATAATACCGGTTATATCTGACTTCTCCGGCGGATACCGCAGGATAAATCCGTATTCCCAGCAATGTTCCATCAGCCACTTCTGCTCCGCCGTATCTCCCTGCCTGTCATCCAGTTCTCCATAGGATGTAGAAATGATATCAACGGCAAGTCCGGTGGCATGCTCGCTCGTTCCCGGAAGCGCAACGGAAGTGCTCGTCTCCTGATATGCTTCCAACGGCGTCATGTTCTGCTCCAGCCTGTTCTGCATCGATGCATTAAATGTCTCGATCTGCTGGTCATAAGAGCGGTAAGCCGATGTCACATACATGCTCAGCCCCTGCGCCGCCCCGTCATCCAGCATCTGCTGAAGATCTGATGCGATCCGGTCATCCACCTGATACCCCGGAGAGATTTCTGTCAGTTTTTCCGGTACATAGGATGCATCCAGGGGATGATCCCCGTTCACAAGGATAAGCTGCCAGCCTTCTTCTTCACCTGCCAGCGTCTCCGTATTTGCCTCTACGGCGTTCTCTTTCTTGATCTGCTCCCTCAGCTCTTCATTTTCTGCGGTCAGCTCTGCCTCTGTTGCCGCGGCTTTCGTATTATTTTCAGAGATGATATGATATGCACCCAGAGATACTGCCAGAACGCCTGCCGCCAGCCCCAGGACTGCACCCATACCAAAATTCTTTATCTTATGTATGTCAAAATCAAGTTTTATCATAATGTCAACTCTGTATGTAATTCCGTATCGATATCCGCGTCCGTAGAACACACCGCCATCTTATAGGGGAATCCTCCGACACAGTATTCGCGATAATAGTAAGATTCCGGGAACTCTGCCGGCTGCCGCACAAGAACCGGCGGGTCGTCCATACGAATACAGAAAGAATTTACAGGAAGGGCCATTCCCTTTCCTGTCGCTTTCATAAAGCTCTCTTTCAACACCCAGTAGCGGAAGAAAAGATCCGTCTTTTCTTCGTCCGATCCCGCCTCTTTGATCAATTCATACTCTTCCTTGCAGAAATAACGCATTGCGATATTCATTCTGAGCTGCCCTGTCTTTTCTACATCACAGCCCACACGGGCTTTCCTGCCATCCATGCATACCGCACACATTACACACGTCCCGGAATGTGAAAAGTTAAATATTGACTCCTCCGGAAGATTGTATGTTGTACGTATCTTCTGCCACAGCGCCCATACGCCGACACTCTGTGCCCTCATCTTATCCAGCCGGAGCGCATCCGCCTTTTTCTTCCGGAAGTCAGGAACCTGTCTGTAATAGCTGTCGTAACATTCCTTATCCAAAAGCGGTGTGACATCCGCGATCCATGCTTTTATCATTTCCTATTCCTTCATATATCTGACTTCAAATGTCTCGATCGTGATCGGCTTATTAAACAGGGTTCCCTGTGCATAATCACATCCGAGTTCTTTTAAAACATTTAACTGATCCTGCGTCTCCACTCCGGAAGCCTGGACGAACGCGCCAAGCTGCCGGCAGATATCTATCACTGCCTGCGCAACGATACGGCTGCGTGTATTTCCGACAATATTTGTGATCAGGCTTTTATCCAGCTTCAGGCCGTCAAATTCCATCAGGGACAGTATAGAGAAACTAGAATCTTTCGCGCCAAAATGATCCAGGATCACGCGCACATTTGCCTTGCGGATCTTGCTGCTGGTCTCTGCCAGCATTTCCTGATTCATGTCGTTGCCGGATTCCGAAACTTCCACTGCAAGATACTCACATCTGACATGATATTTTTCGATCAGATGCAGCATCTTCTCCGCAATGCTCTCCTGCTTCAGCGTAGCACCGGCGAAATTCACCGCGATCGGTATGAGCGGGATACCCGCCAGCTCCCATCTGTGAAGAGTTTTACATACTTCTTCAAAAACGTACAGATCAAGATAATGGGAGAGCTTTGTCTCCTCCAGCAGATTAATATATCTGCCCGGATCTACGATCCCCAGATCTTTATGGTGGTATCTGACCACCGCCTCAGCCTCTGCAACCCGGCCGGTGGCTGTATCTATCTTCGGGACGAGACAGACAATAAAATTTTTATGCTCCAGATCATCCAGAAGATCCTGCTTGATGATCGGCTCATGATGTCCTTTTTTGAGGTTCTTATAATATTTCTTCTTCTCCTCGCGCATCATGACTTCTGCATTATTTACCAGCTTCTCCACATCAATATCGACTTTCTCCCAGGCATAGCCCATCGATACAAGGCCAAGACTGATATTGTCAAGTTTGGTGTGGGCAGCATAAATCTGCTTTGTAAAGTTTTCATATGTTGTATTTTCCACCAGAACGAGATACTGATCGCCTGTAAGCCGGTAAACCTCGCCACTGTGGAAATACTCCTGCAGTACTTCACCTATGCGGGTGATCATCTCATCCCCATAGTCCCTGCCGAACTCTTTATTGAAGTTCTTCAGTCCGTTGATATCAATAGAAAGTGCGCCCAGAGATTTCAGTTCACTGCTCTTGACATTATCCAGATAATCCACCAGACTATTTCTGTTCAAAAGGCCGGTCAGATCATCATGATAGCTGAGATATTCCTGCTGCTTCTGCATTTTCTGCAGTGCGATCGCCTGAGGGATATATGGGAGAAGTGCCCTCATAAGATCCAGCGTGCAGCCTCCTCTGTGGACACCCGCAACTGCCAGGATAGCAGTCGTGTCCTCCGTGATCTGACGGAATACACTATAACAGTCCGAAGTCGTATCTGTGATCTCTGTTTTCATCCACTTTGGCTGTTCTTCCTCGGGAAGCAGTTTCAGGCGGTCTCTCTGCCACTCCACATTCTCGGCGCACCACTCATAGATCGTCTCGATATCGCCCTGCTCTTTTTCAATATAATAAGCGTACTCTGAGTCATAATAATCACGCACGGTGCTTAAAACATCATTCATGATCTCTGCAGTAGAACGCGGTTTATAGCTTTCACTCATATCTTAATCTCCCTTGTCTTTCAGTTCAAGTAAGCATTTTTATTGTAGTATACGCCATCTGAAAATGCAAGATAAAACTAAGAAGAACCGGTCGCACACTCTGCTGCCGGTTCTTCATCCCATCATGAATTTTTCATAATCACACTCTCAACCACATCCGCCACATGCTCACATGCGTCTGCGCATCTCTCCAGATAAATATAGATATCTCTCCATGCAATGATACGAATCGGATCTTCTGATTCTGTATAGAGTCCTCTGATGCTCTGCATAAAGAGCTTGTCCGATTCTTCCTCCAGATCATTGATGCGGATGATCAGCTGCTTGAGAGCCTTAGAACGTTTAAAGTTCTTAAATTCAACAAGAAGATCCCTCACCGCGTCGCAGCACTCGATCACAATATCCGTCATCTTCAGGGCATTCGGTTCGATGTCCTGTACATTGTTCATATATACTCTCAACATGACATCCTCTACTTTGTCTGTCATGTTATCAATATTCTGGCTTAAGGAAACAATATCTTCACGCTCGATCGGCGGAAGGAACTCTTTTGCCAGATGGTCGAGCATCTCATGTTTCTTTGCATCTGCGCTGTGCTCTACTTCGTGGATGCTGTCCAGCTGGTCTTTCAACGTCTCCGGCCTGAAATTTTCAAGCGCCGCCTTCAGCATCTGTGCCGCCCGGCAGGAATCCTCTGCACATGCCACAAAGTTATCAAAATAAAATGAATCCTGTTTCTTTGCCACTGTTCTTTCCTCCTAAAATACCATAATAAATATCTTTGCAACAATGAAGCTGATCAGTCCACAGCCCGGAAATGTAAAGATCCATGTCAGCATCATATCTTTCACAACGCCAAAATTGATGGCTGACAGTCTCTTCACCGCACCGACTCCCATGATCGCGCTTGTTTTTGTATGTGTCGTTGATACCGGAATACCGAATACGCTGGAGAGCAGCAGACAAACCGCTCCCGCGAGGTCCGCGGAAAATCCCTGGAACTTTTCCAGCTTTACCATATCCATTCCTACAGATTTGATGATCTTCTCTCCGCCGACACTGGTCCCTACACCCATGACTGTACTGCACAGCAGCATGAGCCATACCGGGATGATCATTCCTTCGACACTGCTCTGCCCGTTGCAGAACGCAACGCCTAAGAACAGTACGCCGATAAATTTCTGCCCGTCCTGTGCGCCATGCATAAAGCTCATGAAAGCAGCTCCGAAGATCTGCGCCACAGTAAAGAATCCATTTGTCCTGCGCCGGTCCATGGACGCGCAGATTATAGTGATGATCTTGCAAATTACCCAGCCCATAAAAAAACCGAGTGCAAGACTGAGCACAAGCCCATAGAGGACTTTCACCCACTCGTTAAAATTGACACCTCCGACGCCGTTGTGTATAGCGATCGCTGCACCTGTAAGTCCTGCGATCAGACTGTGGCTCTCACTCGTCGGTATGCCGAACACAGAAGCGGCCACACTGTAGACAACGATTGAAAACAGCGCCGCGCACAATGCAATAAGCGCTTCCTCTGTCTGCCCGCCAAAGTCGACCATGTTACTGATCGTCGATGCCACGGCGCTGTTAATGTGCGTCATAACGAGCACTCCCAAGAAATTAAACACAGCACTCATCAGGATCGCGGTCCTTACTTTCAGACATCTTGTGGCGATACATGTGGCGATCGCGTTCGGCGCATCGGTCCACCCGTTTACAAATATCACGCCCAAAGTGAGCACTACCGTTACCATCAGAACAGGATTGGAAAAGACCTGCTGACAGAAACCTGCAAAAGAAACATCCATATTTTTTCCCTCTTTGCTGTAAATTGCTATATTAAGTTTTTCGGAATAATTGGAATACACTTCCGCATTCCGAATTTTGCATAAAAATACCGGCATTTTTTCGCCGGATATTTTACGCAAAATTAACTTAAATATAACATTGAGGCATTACTGTGTCAATAACAGCTTATTTTCTTAGCAAAAATATAGCGCCCGTCCGCAACAACTCAGCCGCGCCATTCGCAAAGACGCACTTCGTGCTTACTGCGGCTTCCGCCGCTTCTTTGCTCATACTCTGGCGCTCACCCCATGAAAAAAACTGTGCAAAATTTCATGCAAGCATGATTTTGCACAGTTTTCTCCATGGCTGAGTTGTTGCTATATATTCCACTTCTTATCCTGGGCTACTCTTAATCGGGTCATTGCCCTGGCGAGGGATGCCTGGGTGTGGTAGTATTCCTGCGTGCTCTGTTTCTGCCGCATCTGCTCTTCTGCACGCTCCTGCTGTTCCTGTGCGCGGCGGACATCGATATCCTCCGGGCGCTCGGCAGTGTCTACCAGAAGCGTGACACGGTTGTTCACGATCTCAGCAAATCCTGTCCCTACCGCAAGTTCTCTCCACTCTTCTTCTCCTGCCAGCTGGACTTTGGCCGTACCTACAGCAATGGCTATGACCATATTTTCATGATTTGGCAGGATCCCTTTCTCTCCGTCAGGAGCAGGGATGATGAGTTTTCTGCAGCGGCCCTCATAAAAGACCTTGTCACTTGCTATGATTTTCAGACCAAATGTATCCATTACGCATACACTCCTGTTCTATTATGCACTCTTACGCTTCCGCACTTTCTGCTTTTGCCTTCTCGATCACGTCATCGATCGTTCCCACATTGAAGAACGCGGACTCCGGATATTCATCCATCTCGCCATCGATGATCATTTTAAAGCCGCGGATCGTCTCTTTAAGTGGTACGTATTTACCCGGGATTCCTGTGAATGTCTCTGCTACAAAGAACGGCTGTGACAGGAATCTCTGGATCTTTCGTGCACGCATGACAGTCGCTTTATCCTCATCGGAAAGTTCTTCCATACCGAGGATTGCAATGATGTCCTGCAGCTCTGTATATTTCTGGAGGATCGCGATGACCTTATTTGCCACCTCGTAGTGCTCTTCACCAACTATCTCCGCCTCCAGTATACGTGAACTGGACTCCAGCGGATCTACCGCCGGGTAGATACCCTGTTCAACGATCTTTCTGGACAGGACCGTTGTGGCATCCAGATGGGCGAATGTCGTCGCCGGTGCCGGGTCAGTCAGGTCATCGGCAGGCACATAGACAGCCTGTACAGACGTTACTGATCCGTTCTTTGTAGAAGCGATACGCTCCTGCAGCTCACCCATCTCTGTTGCCAGTGTGGGCTGATATCCTACGGCTGACGGCATACGGCCGAGCAGCGCGGACACCTCGGAACCCGCCTGTGTGAAACGGAAAATATTATCAATGAACAGAAGTACGTTTCTGTGCTCTTCATCGCGGAAATACTCTGCCATCGTAAGTCCTGTCTCTGCCACACGCATACGGGCTCCGGGCGGCTCGTTCATCTGTCCGAACACCAGGGCTGTCTTCTCAAGGACTCCTGATTCTCTCATTTCGGACCAGAGGTCATTACCCTCACGGGAACGCTCTCCGACTCCTGTAAAAATAGAATACCCGCCGTGCTCTGTAGCGATATTTCTTATCAGCTCCTGAATAAGCACTGTCTTACCAACTCCGGCGCCTCCGAAGAGACCGATCTTACCACCCTTTGCATACGGAGCCAGAAGGTCGATGACCTTGATTCCTGTCTCCAGGATCTCTACGACCGGGCTCTGGTCCTCAAACGACGGCGGATCTCTGTGGATCACCCACTTTTCAGAATCTTCGATGGCATCTCCGTCATCGATCGTCTCGCCGAGCACGTTGAAAAGCCTTCCCAGCGTCTTCTCGCCGACCGGCACCTTGATACCGGCTCCTGTGGCTGTAACTTCCATATCTTTGTGAAGTCCCTCGCTCGCTGCCAGCATCAGGCAGCGCACCTCGTTATTTCCAAGGTGCTGGGCTACTTCCATGATGCATTTCTTGCCGTTGTTATCGACTTCAAGTGCATCTTTAATAAAGGGAAGTCCGCCGTCTTCAAATACTACGTCAACGACAGGTCCCATGACCTGTGTGATTCTTCCTTTATTCATAATCATTCTCACTTTCTTTCCAAAAGTATCCTGCTACTTCTGCTGTGCCCTTGCACCTGCGCAGACTTCTGTGATCTCCTGCGTGATCGCCGCCTGGCGTGCCCTGTTGTATGCGATCGACAAGTCATGGATCAGATCTTTCGCACTGTCTGTGGCCGATTTCATTGCCATCATACGGGCATTATGTTCGCTCGCATATGCCTGTACAAGACATCCATATATCATGCCGGTCACATAGTTCGGCACGATACTGTCAAGTACCGCTTCAGCTGACGGGTACAGTTCTATTGACTCACGATGCACATTGAGCGGCATCTTCATCTCATTAAATGAGCTTCTTTCCAAAGGAAGAAGTCTCATCACTTCTGCTTCTGACTGGACGGAATTCTCCATTCTTGTGTACACAATATAGATTTCATCCAGTTCTCCCTGCTCAAACTGCTCGATCAGCACGCCCGAAATGTCTCTTGCGCGGTGCATAGTCGGTTTCTGTACCGTGTATTTAAAGTGGGTATCAATCTCCTGTCCTCGTTTTGCAAAGTAATGACGCCCCAGCTCTCCCACAACGAACAGCTTATGGATACCCGGTTTTGCCAGGATCTCCTCTTCCAGTTTTTCGATATTATGGTTATACGCACCGGCAAGGCCTTTATCTGCCGTGACTACGATAGAGGCAATCTTCCGCTGATCCTTCGGCACCTTCTCCCGCCGGTCAAAATACTTATGCTCCAGTTCGGGAAGATGACGCAGGATTCGTGAAATCTCACCCTGCAGGGCATAAAAGTAAGGCTCTGTATCCTGAAGCTTTTTCTTAGCCTGCGTCAGCTTGGAGGAAGAGATCATATACATCGCATTCGTGATCTTCATCGTGTCTTTGACACTATTGATACGACTCTGTATCTCTCTGATATTTGGCATGTTATCACCTGCTCTTCTTAAAATCTCCGTTCAGCCCGCGCTTTTCGCAAAGCCGCACTGTCATGCAGTCCCTATGGCTGAACTGTTGCTTTATATTCCTTCGCAGTCTCCACGATCTTTTCGATCAGTTCGTCAGACAGCACTTTCTTATCCTCGATCTCCTGTCCGATCTCAGGATGTGCAGTCTCAAAATAAGTGAGCATATCTGACTGGAACTGCTTGATCTGCTTTTTATTGATTCCAAGGAGTACTTTATGTGTCGCCGCACAGAGAGTAATGACCTTCTCATGCAGGGACAGCGGATGATAGAGGGGCTGCTTTAACAGCTCCATCAGACCGCTTCCGTATTCAAGCTGCTCTTTCGTTGCCGGATCCAGGTCAGAACTGAACTGTGTAAACACTTCCATCTCTCTGTACTGCGCCAGATCGATACGGATACTTCCCGATGCTTTCTTCATCGCTTTCGTCTGAGCTGCACCGCCCACACGGGATACGGAAAGACCTACATTGACCGCCGGTCTCATACCTGATGCAAAAAGACCACTCTCCAGGAATATCTGACCATCGGTGATAGAAATCACG
>DYCJ01000034.1:13442-16353 GCA_019418195.1 Clostridiales bacterium
ATATAAGCGGATACATCTCCCGCCTGTGTTTCGATGATCGGCAGCGCCGTAATAGAACCGCCGCCCTTTTCATCACTCAGACGGCTGGAACGCTCCAGCAGCCTTGAGTGCAGATAGAAGACGTCTCCCGGATAAGCCTCTCGTCCCGGAGAACGTCCTAGAAGGAGTGACAGTGCACGGTATGCAACCGCATGTTTAGACAGATCGTCATATACGATCAGGACATCTTTTCCCTGATACATGAAATACTCTGCCATCGATGTTCCTGCATAAGGAGCAATATACTGCAGCGGTGCGCAGTCGCTCGCCGTGGATGATACCACGATCGTATAATCCATGGCACCGTGTGTCTTCAGTGTATTTACTACCTTTGCCACCGTAGACGCTTTCTGTCCGATCGCAACATAGACGCAGATCACATCTTTTCCTTTCTGATTCAGGATCGTGTCCATTGCAATAGACGTCTTTCCTGTCTGACGGTCTCCGATGATCAGCTCTCGCTGTCCGCGGCCGATCGGGAACATTGCATCGATAGACAGGATACCGGTCTCCATCGGAACGCTGACAGACTTTCTGTCAATGATCCCCGGAGCCTCCTGCTCGATCGGGCGATAGTCATCTGCTTTTATTTCTCCTCTGCCGTCAATTGCCTCACCAAGCGCATTGACAACTCTTCCTATATATGCTTCACCGACAGGTACACCGGCTTTTTTTCCTGTACGGGACACTTTCGTGCCCTCACGGATCTCCGTATCACTTCCGAAAAGGATACATCCGATCTCATCTTTGCGGATATCCTGGACCATTCCCTTAAGCCCGGTCTCGAATGTGATGATCTCTCCGTACATGGCGTGGTCGATTCCATAGATCGTGGCAATCCCGTCGCCTACCGAGACAACAGTTCCGACTTCACTGTCTTTGCTCATTGTATCAAAATTCTCTATCTCTTCTCGGAGAATAGAGATAATCTCATCTGAGTTGATTGAACTCACCTTGTTCACCTCCAGGTTATATTAAGAGTAAGACTTCTGATGCAGTCCCGTTACCGGCGTCCGCCCAGCGTCTGCGTAAGTCTGTCCAGACGTCCTTTCATACTCCAGTCATACTCATCACTGCCCGCGCGGAGAATAAATCCGCCCAGCAGATCCGCGTCATAACGCACTTCAATCTGTGCCTCCTCTGCGCCGTACTTTCTGCACAGGAAGCTTTCCATTCCCTTTTTCTGTTCTTCATCCGGCGGGGCAGTACATGTCAGCACAGCCTTGAGAACTTTATTTTGCTCATCCCGGCATCTGTCATATGCGGCAAAAATCTCGTCCATAAGCTCCACCCTGCGATACCTGCACGCCGTCTTCAGAAAGTTCCTCATATCTTCCGGAAACACTCTGTCAATGACCGCAAGTTTCTTCTTCAGGGCGACCGTAGGATTCATGAGCAGATCAGAGAGCTGCGGAACAGCCTCTAATATCTCGCGTGTCTTTCTTACACTCTCCCGGGGAATATTCAGTTCAAAAAGAACTTTCCCGTATGAGACCGCAGTAGAAGAACAGCGTATTTCATTATTTGTCTGCATTGCCATCGCCCTCACCTGCTTCTTTCAGGAACTGATCGTACAGGTCCCGGCTCTCCTTATCATCTGCTTTGCCGCTGATGATCTTCGCCGCTGACGCAGCCGCGAGCCCTGCAATCTGTGACTTCAGTTCTTTCATCGTCTGCTCACGCTCGATGCGCACATTTTCCTTTGCGGATTCGATCATAGTGTCTGCTCTTTCTCCCGCTTCACTTACGATGCGGTCATATTCTGCCTTTGCGCTCTTTCTCGCATCCTCTATGAGCTGTACAGATTCCTGTTTTGCTCCGCTTAAAGCCGTCTCATACTCCTGTTTCAGCCTGTTGGCATCCGCCTGTGCCGCCTCTGCATTCTTAAATCCGTCATCTATCATCTGTTTTCTCTGTTCCATAATATTCATTACAGGACCGATGAGGAAATGTCTCAGCAGAAGATAAAGAACAACAAGGTTGATTATGGTCCAGACAAGGTTCAAGTTTATTGAAATCACCTTTTAAACCCACCTTTCATGTTATCGTCTCTAAGTTCTGCCATATTCTTACAGAAGAATGATAATCAGAAGTCCGATAATAAAGCCATAGATAGCTGTTGCCTCTGCAAGTGCACATCCAAGGATCAGGTTTTTGCTGATCTTGCCCTCTGCCTCAGGCTGTCTTGCAATTGCTTCAGCTGCTTTACCTGTCGCAATACCGATACCTACACCTGCTCCAATACCTGTTAATACTGCAATAGCTGCTCCGATAGCAATAATTGTTTCCATAATAATATTCTCCTTTTTTCTATTTTGTATTTTATGAATTGCTGAGGCCTTCCCCTTTTTACCCGGGTACAGCCTTCTCCCGCCGTCTGCGGGTCACTCCATCTCCTCGGTCATGAACAGTGCTGTCAGAAATACGAATACATATGCCTGAAGCAGACCGTCGAAGATATCAAAATAAAAACTCACCGGAATCGGTATGATCAGCGGCACGAAAAACTTCAGCAGTTCCAGCACCACAAACCCGGCCAGCATGTTTCCGAAGAGTCGCATACAGAGCGACAGCGGCCGGATCACAATCTCCAGTACTGTAATCGGTGCTACCACCGGAACCGGCTGAGCGAAATGTTTTACCCAGTGAACCACTCCGTTCTTCCTGATTCCCGAAAATTCGATCAGGCACATGCTCATGATCGCCAGAGCTGCCGTCACGTTCAGATCTTTTGTCGGCGGCTTAAAACCGCACAGCGGCGCGAGCGTGTTCGCTGCAGCCAGATAGAGAAGTACCGTGATCAGATAAGGGATGTATCTTCGGCTTTCTTTTCCGATGATCCCTTCAAAAAAGTCCTGTGCCCAGCCTATTC
>DYCJ01000340.1 GCA_019418195.1 Clostridiales bacterium
CTTATTATATACCCAGAACGAATACACAAGCAGTTTGTTGATCTTTCCGATCTTTTCTTTTGTCGTCTTCCCGTAGAGCGTTCCTCCGGCCTTAAACGCGGTCTTCTTGTGGATCAGCGAAATCAGTTCCGTTTCACATGTCACCGGTTCAGGAAGGATCGTATAGCCTGTCCCCACACAGTCCGGTTTATGCGCATCACTTCCGCCGGTCATTACCTTACCGTATTTTCTGGCCAGTTTTTCCGCACCGGCATTGGATTCTGTTGACTCGCAGCTGTTAAATGCCTCGACAAAATCAAATCTCTTCGTAATCTCCGGCGACAGATAAAATCTCCTGGCACGCGTAAAACTCATATACTTCTCTCCGCATGGATGAGCGGGTCCGAGCACGCCGCCGTTTCTGTGGACCAGATCAATAAGGAGCGCGAGCGGCATTCCCCGCATCTCAAGGAGCCTCATCTTAACTCCCTCGGGCATGATCACAATAATATGACCTGCATCCCTTGTATCATACTCTATGCCTTTAAGAACTACAAAATCTGTATGTTTCTTTCCTTTGATATTCTCTTTCCAGTACCGGTATCCGTTATACGTATCATGATCTGTTATCACCATTCCCTGGAATCCATGCTGTTTTAATATTGTAATGTATTCGTCCAGACCGACCTTGCTGTCGATCGAACCTTCTTTTACGTGGCAGTGCATATCAATCTTCATACGCAGGCCCCCTTTGTTCTGTTCTCTTTATGATGTAGTTATCACAAACTAATTATACATCAAATGACAGAACAATGACAATATATGATCACGGAGTTTTCATGAACATATATATAACAGGGCCCCTTTCAAATGTCACGGGCTGAAATTATTATGATCTTGTAACAGCCAGCACAGCTGCAATACACCCGAACCATGCTGCCGCATACACCGGCATAGGAATTGAAATCTCTGTAAAACAGTACAAAACCGCCAAAACTATCAAAAAAATGATTCCTGAAACTGCCAGGATCCCATTAATTACTGATTTCCTGATATCCATAAAAAAACACACCTTTCTCTGATAAGATTTACCTTTCGTTTCCTTTTGACAGGTATATCCTAGCAGACTAGGTGTGTCATAAAACGGACTTTACTCTCCGTTCTCGTTCTCTTCCTGGAATTTTTCGGATGAAGATCCGTCATCTGTTGTTTCCTCGTCCGGCATCTCATCCAGATCAGCCATCATGGCACGGGCTCTCTCCACCTCGTTTGCAGTGGACTTTTCTTTCCTGATCTCCGCTGCTTTCTGCAGACTTCTCTTCTTCTGTTTTCTCGATTCGAGCAGGAGCTGTACAAGAATACCGATAATACAGATGACCACGCACAGTACGATAAGGATCACATCTCCCGTCACCGGAAGCAGATGATAAATTGCAGTTCCTGCTATCGCCGCTCCATATACAGAAGTAACAATGATCGTAAGTACAACCACAAAGCGTACCGCCAGGATTGCAGCCACAAGGCCGATAACCAGACAGATTGCAGCGCCGATCCAATCCTGAGGAACGATCAGATAAGTACTGATACTTCCTGCCAGCACAAACACAGTCAGGAATACACCGCCGCGATAAAGTGCTGCTCCCAGAACTGCGAGGATCAGCCCCAGCACGCCACCCGTGATCAACATTCCCGTTCCGTTCAGGCCCAGAAGACCGCCTGCCGTCACTCCAGCTGCAAGCCCGAATATAAGTCCGGTCAGCGCCGCCCATACCCTGAT
>DYCJ01000341.1:0-351 GCA_019418195.1 Clostridiales bacterium
GCAGAGGGCTGTCTCCCGATCGGGGTGGTCCTGACGATCGCGGCAGCAGGCTCAGAAATGAGCGATTCTTCGGTCATAACGAATGAGAACGGATGGCTGAAACGGGGATACAGCAGCAATTACGGAAGAGCAAGATTTGCCATCATGAATCCGGAGCTTACCATGACGCTGCCGAAATACCAGACTGCCAGCGGGTGTGTTGATATTATGATGCACACAATGGAGCGCTATTTCAATCATTGTGACAATATGGAGATGACCGACGGCATCAGCGAACATTTGATCCGGACGGTGATGAAAAATGCGAAGATCCTGATGACAGAACCGGATAATTACAATGCGAGGGCTGAG
>DYCJ01000341.1:361-1314 GCA_019418195.1 Clostridiales bacterium
ACTTGCAGCAGTCTGGGGAAGCTGGGCGCGATATGTGGTGGATGCGGCTCCGAAGCGTTTCGCAAAGTTTGCAGTCAATGTCATGGGTGTGGAGCCGGAAGCGGATGAAATCATGACAGCGGTAAGAGGAATAGAAGCAATGGAAGACTTTTACCGCGTGCTGGATATGCCGGTGAGCATCCGGGATATGGGGATTGAGCCCGGTGAGGACCAGATGAAAGAACTGGCGGAAAAATGCAGTCATTTTGGCAGACGCACCATTGGGTGCATCAAGAAACTTGACAAAGAGGATATGTACCGGATTTATAAGAATGCGAGAGGGTGATCAGAGATGAACACGGTCGAGATGCTGGATGAACTGCAGAACAAGGCTCTGCATGATGAGGAACTGAAAAACAAGTTTTTAAAGACAAAGGAAGAGGAAAATTCTCCGAAGCTGGAAGGTGAGGATGACCTCTATGAGATGTTTTTCGCCAGTCTGGAACAGACGGAGATTTTAAGATGAAGGAGGAAATGATCATGGAATCAACATTGAAAGACTTAAAAGAGAGAAGAAGTATCCGCGCCTATAAACCGGAGCAGATCAAAGAAGAGGAACTGCAGAAGATCCTTGAGGCGGGGACTTATGCGCCGACAGGGATGGGAATGCAGTCGCCGAAGATCGTGGCGGTACAGGATAAGGAGACGAGAGATTACCTGTCTGAGCTGAATGCAAAATATCTGGGGAGTGATTCGGATCCGTTCTATGGGGCGCCGACAGTGCTTGTCGTACTCGCATCGAAGGAACGTCCTACATGTGTGGAGGATGGATCACTTGTGATGGGAAATCTGATGAATGCGGCGTATGCTGCAGGCGTGGGCTCCTGCTGGATCCACCGTGCGAGAGAAGTGTTTAATTCGGAAGAGGGGAAAGCTCTTCTGAAGAAATGGGGGATTGAAGGAGACTATATCGG
>DYCJ01000341.1:1324-1715 GCA_019418195.1 Clostridiales bacterium
GGCATTGTATCCTCGGATATCCGGCGGACGGGGCAGTGCCGCAGGCAAAGCCGAGAAAAGATGATTATGTCGTTTATGTGAGGTAGCATAATGGCTGGATTTGTGTGCGTCGGGATCGGCGGGGCAGCAGGCGCAATGCTCAGATATGCCATCAGCCTGATCCCTTTTAAAGGCAGCTTTCCCGTGCTTACGCTGCTCACAAATATACTGGGAGCGCTGGCTATCGGTATCATTGCCGGAGCTGCGGCGAGAAAGGGACTCCCGCAGAATGCCGTCTTGTTTCTTAAGACTGGTGTGTGCGGAGGCTTTACAACATTTTCCACATTTTCACTGGAGGCTTATAATCTGCTGGAACAGGGGGATGTCAAAGCGTCGGTCCTGTATGTAGTCC
>DYCJ01000342.1:0-914 GCA_019418195.1 Clostridiales bacterium
GGATGACTTTATTGAGGAACAGCGGCAGGAATACGGGAGGAGAAACCGGGAGCTCTGCGGAGGCTTACGCCGGATCGGATGGAACGTACCCGACAGTAAGGGAACAATGTTCGTGTGGGCGAAGATCCCGGACGGGTATGAGTCTTCTGCTGATTTCTGCATGAAGCTGATGGAGCGTACCGGAGTGATCGTAACACCGGGAAGCGCGTTCGGCACAGGTGGAGAAGGATATGTGAGAATGGCTCTTGTAGTAGATGAAAATATGATCGAAGAGATCATCCGTGTACTTGATGAGTCAGGAATGTTCCGTTCGTGAAGGATATGCGGGGCAGACAGTTGTCTGTTCAGCGTCGTATTTAAAAAGAGAAAAGAGGAAACGCATATGGAATTTCAGGAAGTTATAAAGAATGCAAGAGGGTGTATCGGCCCGTACTGCAAAGCCTGTCCGGTCTGTAACGGAGCGGCATGCAAAAATACAATGCCGGGGCCGGGTGCAAAAGGAAGCGGTGACCTTGCCATGCGCAACTACCAGAAATGGCAGGACATCCGTATCAATATGGATACGATCTGTGAGCAGAAACCACTGAATACAGAGACAGAACTCTTCGGCAGAACATTTGCCTATCCGTTCTTTGCCGGGCCGGTGGGCGCGGTAAAACTGCACTACGGCGATAAATACACAGATCAGGAATATAATGAAATCCTGCTCAGAGGGTGCGCTGATAATAAGATCGCAGCATTTACCGGAGACGGGACAGACTATAATGTAATGATCGAGGCTACAGATGCTATAGGAAAACTGGACGGACAGGGAATACCGACAGTGAAGCCGTGGGATCCGGATACGATCAGAGAGAAGATGGAACTGGTCAGAAAGTCCGGTGCATTTGCCGTGGCGATGGATATCGACGCGG
>DYCJ01000342.1:924-1704 GCA_019418195.1 Clostridiales bacterium
AATCTGAATCCGCCTGCGGGAAGCAAGTCAGTGGAAGAGCTTAGGGAAATCGTGCAGATGGCGGGAATTCCCTTTATCCTGAAAGGAGTTATGACCCCGAAAGGAGCTCTGAAAGCCGCGGAAGCAGGTGTACAGGGCATTGTTGTGTCAAACCACGGCGGAAGGGTACTGGATCAGTGCCCGTCGACAGCGGAAGTACTTCCGTCAATTGTAAAAGCTGTCAGGGAGTCGGGCAGTCAGATGAAGATCTTCGTGGACGGCGGTATCCGTACAGGTGTCGATGTATTCAAAGCACTTGCGCTCGGTGCAGATGCTGTCCTGATCGCGCGTCCGTTCGTGACGGCAGTCTATGGCGGCCAGGAGGAAGGAATCACGGCATATGTAAATAAGATCGGTGCGGAACTCAAAGATACGATGCGTATGTGCGGCGCGTCTTCCCTTGACGAGATCAGCAGCGATATGATCTGGAACCCGTGATCCGGAAAGCAGCACCCGTGATCTGAAAAGCGGCACGGACAGACGGCATAAAGCCGGAAAAGAAAACAAGGAGAACAGCAGATGAAGAGAATTGCAAGATTTGAAAAAGTGAGTTTTGACCAGTTTGCCCAAGGGTGGGGAGATACCCTGGGTATTACAGACAGGGAGGAGATAAAAGCGCTCTATGACGCGATACGCCTGCCGCGGCGTGCGACAGCGGGGAGCGCCGGATATGATTTCTTCGCTCCGGCAGACATTACTCTCAGACCTGGAGAGACGATCAAAGTGCCTACGGGCATCCGT
>DYCJ01000343.1:0-1462 GCA_019418195.1 Clostridiales bacterium
GTATTACAGTTTAAAGAAAAGAGCAGAGGCGTGATGGAGAGATCAGCCCAGGATCAGAAAGGGTGGTTGCATGGTATTTAATACAGGTGCAGCGCTTCTGGACGCGATCGTACTGGCCGTTGTCTCCCGGGAGGACGAGGGAACATACGGCTATAAGATCACTCAGGATGTGCGCAGAGTCATAGATGTGTCAGAATCGACATTGTATCCGGTTCTGCGGCGCCTGCAGAAAGATGAGTGTCTGGAAGTGTATGACAGGCAGTTTGACGGCAGAAACAGAAGATATTACAAAGTGACATCCAGAGGGCTGGCACAGCTTGGTCTGTACAAGTCAGAATGGAAGACTTATATACAGAAGATCAACGAGATATTTGAGGGAGGTGTGACTGCATGAACCGTATGGAATTTATGGCTGAACTTGAACGGCTGCTCGCCGATATGCCGGAAGAGGAACGACAGGCGGCGGTTCAGTATTATGCAGATTATTTCGCGGATGCCGGCGAAGCAAATGAGGCAGATGTGATCCGGGAGCTGGGAAGTCCGGAGAAAGCGGCCGAGTCGATCAAAGCGGATTATTACGGGACAGAATTTAATGAAGCCGACTATGAACATAAGGATTATATGGAGAAATACAGACAGAAATCTTCTGCCGGGAGTGCATCAGGTGAGGCGGGAAAAAGCAGGCCGTGGACGAGTAATACACTGAAGCTTATTTTGATCATTGCAATTGCTATCGTACTGTGGCCGGTGACTCTTGGAATTGCTCTTGCAGTTTTCGGTATTGCCGCGGCTGTGGTATGCTTCTTTGCAGTTCTTGTGATCGCAGCAGTATCAATCATGATTGCGGGCGGCGTTACGGTTATCGTCGGATTTGCAGTTGCGATCCCGGTTCCGCCGGCAGCTCTTGTGACGGTAGGAATCGGAATCCTCATGTTCGTGCTCGGGCTGATCGCTACGGTCGGAGCGGTGAAACTCTGTATCATAGTATATCCGGCGATGCTCAGGGGATTTGTGAATCTGTGCAGAAGACCGTTTTATGGAAAGGCGGTGTAACGGATGAAAAAAGGATGGAAAGTGTTCTGGATCGTATGTGCGGTCATGGCAGCGGCCGGTATTGTAATGACAGTGGCAGGTATCGCTCTGGGCGGGCTTGCAATGCTGAGAAGTGCGGATGGATCAGGACCGGTGCATGAGTGGCTGCAGCGGACCGGCAGGATCGTGACGGAAAATACAGCTCCGGAAGAAACGGATGATCTGCCGGATATTACGACAGACAGTGGAGGTTATTATGACGGATATGTGCCGGGAGAAGCGGACGGGGATATGATCAGAGAGTATGAAGGGATTGATGAAATATCGCTGGATTTATCCAGCCTGGGAGTGGTCATAATACCTTTTGATGGTGACACGGTCGTTGTAGATACATCACAGCTCAGTTCTGATATCCGGGATGGTGTTGTTA
>DYCJ01000343.1:1472-1693 GCA_019418195.1 Clostridiales bacterium
TGGATTTCACTGGAATGCAGGTGATCCGGGTATGCTGTATATCAGTATTCCGCAGGGAGCATACTATAATTCGTTTTCCGCCGACGTAGGAGCAGGACTCCTTGAGATGAATGGCATTTCAGCGGGGGAAATGTCTCTTGATGTAGGAGCCGGGCAGATCATTGCGGAAGGTTTCTATACAGATGTGCTGGAAGCGGACTGCGGAGCCGGACAGATTACAC
>DYCJ01000344.1 GCA_019418195.1 Clostridiales bacterium
CGAGAAGAGAGATGGGAGTTCCGGTGGTTTTTCCTTCGAATATACCGGAGAGTATCTCTACCGAATCTGCCTCATTTCGCTTTGTTGTATATTTACTCTGCCCGGGTTTCCTGCGGTCAAGAAACTTCTGGATGTGGTCTTCGCAAAGTGCGAGCCCGGCGGGACAGCCGTCTATCACAACACCGATACCCGGGCCATGGGATTCGCCCCATGTTGTTATGCGGAATATTTTGCCAAATGATGAACCACTCATAATAGATGTTCTCCTTTCTGATCTGTACATAAAAACCATTATATAGGAAGACACCTGTTATTGACAAGTGGAAGTGTACTTTACTTTTTGTACTGTACGTACTATAATGTTGACGAGATTGAGTAAAGGAGAGAAGGCTGACTGATGAGCAGAAATGAGAATCAAAAATCTGAGATACATCAGGAAAATATAGACATTAAAAACGACAGTACATATGATGATATCCGGGAAGAGACGGACGATGAATTCATCGATGGGGGTGCAGACGAAGATATCATGGGAGACGATGCTGAAGATGAAGTGATTGAGGAAGGCGATACTGCGGAAGAGAGCGGTATGGAGGAAGCTGATGAAATTGACGAAGTACGTCCCCGAACGTCAGCGAGAAGGAGACGCGGTGCAAGAAGGAGAGGCAGGAGAAAGAAAAGCATGAGCAAAAAGCCATGGATCATTGCGGGGAGCATTGTAGGTGCTCTTCTGGTGATCTACCTTGGCGCTGCGGTCTTTTTTATGAGTCATTTTCTCGTGAATACTACAGTCAACGGGAAAGATTTTTCCGGAAAAACGGCTGCTGATGTAGAGGATTATCTGAAAGAGCAGGTAGAGGAGTATGAATTGACTATTCAGGAACAGAATAATGTCTCTGATGTGATCAGCGGAACAGATATTTCTCTTACGTATAAAGAAAATTCACAGGTGGAAGATGCTCTGGATGCACAGAACCAGCTGCTGTGGATCGTGTCGCTTTTTGCTAAATCCAGCGCAGATGTTACGATCGAAGTGGAATATGATGAAGCTGCGCTTCAGGAGAGAATAGAGAACCTGCAGGCAGTGACAGCCGAGCAGACAGATCCGGTATCTGCACATCCGGAATACGACGGCAATTCCTTTGTTGTTGCAGAGGAGCAGTATGGCACGAAAGTGGATATGGAAACACTGACAGCCAGGATTGAGCAGTATATTACCGAGTTCAATCCGGTTTTGGATATGATGGACGAGGAATGTTACGTTATGCCGGCATATACCTCGGATTCACCGGAAGTACAGGCGGCCTGTGATGAGATGAACTCATATCTGAAAGCCAGCATTACCTATCCGATGGACGAAAGCATTGTGGTGGACAAAGAGCTTATTTCCGGCTGGGTCACATATGATGCCGAGATGAATGTTACATTCAATGAAGATGCTGTCAGAGAATGGATGCGGGAGTTCGGCGGCAAATATGATACAGTGGGAACTTCCAGAACGATCACGACACCGACGGGAAAGACTGCAGAAGTCTCCGGCGGTACATACGGATGGATCGTCGATGAAGCTGCTGAAACGGAGAATCTGATCAACAGCATCAAAAATGGCGAAGTAGCGGAAAGAGAGCCGGCATATAAGCAGACAGCGGCTTCTCACGGCGCGCAGGACTGGG
>DYCJ01000345.1 GCA_019418195.1 Clostridiales bacterium
TTTTTCTCTTAGTAGACTTCTTCGTTAAGATATGGCTCTTGTAAGCTTTATTTCTTTTCAGTTTTCCTGTACCTGTCTTTTTGAAGCGCTTTGCTGCTGCTCTGTTTGTTTTGATTTTTGGCATGATAATTTCCTCCTTTATTGTGCTGCCTGCCGGACTTCATCCCGGACATATCAAATTTAACGTTTTTCAGTTAAAACCATGCTCATCGCTCTTCCTTCCATCTTGGCCGGTTTCTCAACGACCGCAATGTCTGCAAGAGTCTCTGCGAAATCATCGAGGATATGCTTGCTCTGCTGAACATGAGCCATCTCTCTTCCGCGGAAACGCAATGTGACCTTTACCTTATTTCCCTTGGAGATAAACTTCTTTGCGTTGTTTATCTTCGTGTTCAGGTCATTTGTGTCGATATTCGGTGACAGACGGACCTCTTTGACCTCAACCGTCTTCTGCTTCTTTCTCGCCTCTTTTTCTTTCCTCGTCTGCTCGTACTTGTACTTGCCGTAGTCGATGATCTTACAGACCGGCGGTTTCGCCATAGGCGCGACCTTCACCAGATCGAGTTCTGCTTCCTGTGCGATTTTAAAAGCCTCCCGGGCTGACATGATACCTAACTGCTCTCCATTCTCGCCGATCAGGCGTACTTCTCTGTCTCTGATCTGCTCGTTAATCATTAAATCGCTAATTGTCGTATACCTCCGTCACATGAATTCCTTCAGGTTTCCTATGCGAAAACGACCGTGCAGGCTGTCTCCTGCACGCTCCCTGCGATACCGCACAGCTCGCAGCCGGACTGCTCGCTGTACTTATCCGTCAAATGTCTGCTGATGCAGGCATCGCAGCCATATTCCGGATTTATCGCACAAAAAACGAGTGAATATCATATCCACCCGACAATCAATAAAACGTCCCGAATTTCGGAACCGCTGCATCAATATCAGACCAATAGTCACCCGATTGTGCTATGGTGAGAGTGGATACTCTACTTTGTTTTTTGCTTCACGCAGGATTTAATCTACCATATCCAATCTGCTTTGTCAACTGTATCCTGAATATTTTTCCATGTTTTTCGTAACAGTCCCGCCTGTCTGTGTTATAATACTGCTGTTGCAGCCGCATACTCAATAGAATAAACTCTATAATAATAAAAGGAAAGAGAGAAATATATCCATGCATTCAAAAAGCATAGTATCAGAAGATAAATTTAATAACAAGTGGGGATTTGTCATCTCCTGCATCGGCAGCTCCGTGGGCATGGCAAACATATGGATGTTTCCATACCGCATCGGCGAATTCGGCGGCGCGGCATTCCTGATCCCGTATATCATTTTTGTCCTGCTCATCGGCTTTACCGGCGTGATCGGTGAGATGGCTTTCGGGCGTGCCATGCATTCAGGTCCCCTCGGTGCATTTAAAAAATCTTTCGACATGAAAACCCCTCAAAAAAACTCCCGTATCGGAACAGTCATCGGGCTGATCCCTGTTATCGGTTCCCTGGGGATCGCCATCGGCTACAGTGTGATCATCGGCTGGATCTTAAAGTTCCTTGCCGACTCCGTCACCGGAGCAATCGTTAATGATGAGGACCCCGCACAGGTATTTACCGTGCTTTCCCAAAACTTCGGCAGTATTCCCTGGCATCTGCTAGGACCTGTCTCTTATACACATCTG